>NZ_JBNDHT010000058.1:0-37554 GCF_056755115.1 Rhizobium sp. SVR5-2C
GGCGGCCAGCCTCCGATCCTTCGAGGCCGCACCCTTCGGGCTCCACACCTCAGGATGAGGCTGGATTGGGCGCGCGGGGAGCAGAGACACTGCAAGCGTAGAATTTAGCCGGACGTCATGGCTCACGCCGCCTTTGACTTGCCAGCAAGGCGTAGACGATCAGCCCTCATCCTGAGGTGCGCAGGCGCAGCCGGAGCCTCGAAGGACGAGGGCGGGTGATGTGGGCACCCGCGGCGGCCAGCCTCCGATCCTTCGAGGCCGCACCCTTCGGGCTCCACACCTCAGGATGAGGCTGGATTGGGCGCGCGGAGAACAGAGACGCTGCAAGCGTAGACTTAGCCAGACGTCATGGCGACATCCGCATTTGACTTGCCAGCAAGGCGCAGACGATCAGCCCTCATCCTGAGGCGCGCAGGCGAAGCCGCAGCCTCGAAGGACGAGGGCGGGTAATGGAGCTTCGGTAGTGGCCAGCCTCCGATCCTTCGAGGCTGCGCCCTTCGGGCTTCGCACCTCAGGATGAGGCTGGAGAAAGCGTCGTCCGCAAACAGTAAGGGCGCCGAAGCGCCCTTACTTATCTTATCCCATCCATCCATTGTGAATTAGCTCATCAGCTGCAACCGCTCGTACTTCCGCAGGTGTCGCACTTCTCGCAGGTGCCGTTGCGCACCATCGTGAAGTTCTGGCACTCGGAGCACATGTTGCCGGTGTAGCCCTGCATGATGGAGCGGGCGCGGCGTTCGGCTTCGACCTTCTTGGCTTCCGTCTTCGCCGATGCAGCGTCGGCTGCGGCCTTGTCGGAGAAGAGGGCGGTTGCCTGGTCTTCGCTGACAAGTTCCTCGCTCACCTCTTCGGCGATCTCTTCGGCCAATTCCTTGGCGCGCTCCTCGTAATCGCGCTTGAAGGCGACGATTTCGGAGGTGGAGATGGCGACGGTCGGTTCCAGCTTGCGGGCGGCAGCGCCTGCGAACGAGGTGACCGTGCCACCTGAAGAGGCGCGGGCGGGGGCGGCGGTGGCCGCACCCTTCGGCTCGCCGACCTGACGGTCGCCGCCGGTGCCGGGAACCAGCGTCGGCTTATAGCCGCGGGTCCAGCCGGTCGAGACGAGGTTCGTCTTGCCTTCCTGGATGCCCTTGCCGAGCGCCGTGTTGGAGAAGTCCGACGTGTCGACATGCGCCAGATCGTGGCGGCCGAGGTAGGAGACGGCGAGTTCGCGGAACACGTAGTCGAGGATCGACGTGGCGTTCTTGATCGCGTCGTTGCCGATGACCATGCCGGCCGGCTCGAACTTGGTGAAGGTGAAGGCCTCCACATATTCTTCGAGCGGCACGCCGTACTGCAGGCCGAGCGAGATGGCGATCGCGAAGTTGTTCATCATCGCCCGGAAGGCCGCACCTTCCTTGTGCATGTCGATGAAGATTTCGCCGAGGCGGCCATCGCCGAATTCGCCGGTGCGCAGGTACACCTTGTGTCCGCCGACGGCGGCCTTCTGGGTATAGCCCTGGCGGCGGTTCGGCAGCTTTTCACGCTCGCGGGTGACGCGTTCGATCACACGCTCGATGATCTTCTCGGTGACGGTGACGGCCTGGGCCGCGACCGGCTGCTGCAGCAGCTCTTCCAGCGCATCCTCGTCGCCTTCCTCCTCGATCAGCGAGGCGTTCAGCGGCTGCGACAGCTTGGAACCGTCGCGGTAAAGCGCGTTCGCCTTGAGGCCGAGCTTCCAGGAGAGCATGTAGGCGCTCTTGCAATCCTCGACGGTGGCATCGTTCGGCATGTTGATCGTCTTGGAGATCGCACCCGAGATGAAGGGCTGGGCAGCCGCCATCATGCGGATGTGGCTCTCGACCGAGAGGTAGCGCTTGCCGATCTTGCCGCAGGGGTTGGCGCAATCGAAGACGGCGAGGTGCTCGTTCTTCAGGAACGGCGCGCCCTCAAGCGTCATCGCACCGCAAACGTGAACGTTTGCCGCTTCGATGTCTTTCTTCGAGAAGCCGAGATGATCGAGCAGGTTGAAGCTCATGTCGGAGAGCTGCTCGTCGGAAACCTTCAGGGTTTCCTTGAGGAAGTCGGTGCCGAGCGTCCACTGGTTGAAGACGAACTTGATGTCGAAGGCACTCTTCAGTGCGCCGTTGACCGCCTCGACCTTCTCGTCGGTGAAGCCCTTGGCCTTCAACGTCGAGGGGTTGATAGCCGGTGCCTGGTTCAGGTTGCCGTGGCCGACAGCGTAAGCTTCGATCTCGGCGATCTGGCTTTCCGAATAGCCCAGCGTGCGGAGAGCCTCCGGAACGGCGCGGTTGATGATCTTGAAGTAGCCGCCGCCGGCAAGCTTCTTGAACTTGACCAGTGCGAAGTCGGGCTCGATGCCGGTCGTGTCGCAGTCCATGACAAGGCCGATCGTGCCGGTCGGTGCGATGACCGAGACCTGCGCATTGCGGTAGCCGTGCTTCTCGCCGAGTTCGATGGCCTTGTCCCAGGCGCACTTGGCATGGGCGGCGAGATCCTGGTCCGGGTTTTCGGAGTGGATCAGCGCAACCGGGTTGACCGACAGCGCTTCGTAGCCGGAGGTCTCGCCGTAGGCGGCGCGGCGATGGTTGCGCATGACGCGCAGCATGCTCTCGCGGTTCGGTGCGAAGTTCGGGAACGGTCCGAGCTCGGCAGCCATTTCGGCTGATGTTGCGTAGCAGATGCCGGTCATGATCGCCGTCAGCGAGCCCGCGATGGCGCGGCCTTCTGCGCTGTCGTAGGGAATGCCGGACGACATCAGCAGGCCGCCGATATTCGCGTAGCCGAGGCCGAGCGTGCGGTATTCGTAGGAGAGTTCGGCGATCCGCTTCGACGGGAACTGCGCCATCATGACCGAGACTTCGAGCACGACGGTCCACAGGCGGACGGCATGTTCGTAGTCGGCGATGTCGATGCGCTTCGTCGCCCTGTCCTTGAACTGCAGCAGGTTCAGCGAGGCGAGGTTGCAGGCCGTGTCGTCGAGGAACATGTATTCCGAGCACGGGTTCGAGCCGCGGATCTGGCCGCCGGCCGGCGAGGTGTGCCAGTCGTTCATCGTCGTGTTGAAGTGCAGGCCGGGGTCCGCCGATGCCCAGGCGGCGTACGAGATCGATTCCCAGAGGTCGCGGGCCTTCAGCGTCTTCATGACCTTGCCGTCCTTGCGGGCGGTCAGGTGCCAGTCGCCGTCGTTTTCGACGGCGCGCAGGAAGTCGTCCTTGATCGAGACGGAGTTGTTGGAGTTCTGGCCGGAAACGGTGAGGTAGGCTTCGCTATCCCAGTCCGTATCGTAGGTCTTGAACTCCATGTCCGTGTAGCCCTGGCGAGCGAACTGGATGACGCGCTGGACGTAGTTCTCCGGAACCTGGTCCTTCTTGGCAGCGCGGATTTCGCGCTTCAGCGCAGGGTTTTTGTTCGGGTCGAAGCAATCGCCGTCATCGCCGCCTTCGCAGTTCACGCAGGCCTTCATGATCGCCTTCAGATGCTTGGCGACGATCTTGGAACCGGTGACGAGGGCGGCAACCTTCTGCTCTTCCTTGACCTTCCAGTTGATGTATTCCTCGATATCCGGATGGTCGATGTCGACGACGACCATCTTGGCGGCGCGGCGCGTCGTGCCGCCCGACTTGATCGCGCCGGCAGCGCGGTCGCCGATCTTCAGGAAGCTCATCAGGCCGGAGGAACGGCCGCCGCCGGACAGCTTTTCGCCTTCGCCGCGCAGCATCGAGAAGTTGGAGCCGGTGCCGGAGCCGTACTTGAAGAGGCGCGCTTCGCGCACCCAGAGGTCCATGATGCCGCCCTCGTTAACGAGGTCGTCTTCGACGGACTGGATGAAGCAGGCATGCGGCTGCGGGTGCTCATAGGCAGACTTCGACTTCACCAGCTTGCCGGTAAAGGGGTCGACATAGAAGTGACCCTGGCCGGGGCCGTCGATGCCGTAGGCCCAGTGCAGGCCGGTGTTGAACCACTGCGGGGAGTTCGGGGCAACACGCTGGGTGGCGAGCATGTAGGCAAGCTCGTCCTTGAAGGCAGAGGCATCTTCTTCGGACGAGAAATAGCCGCCCTTCCAGCCCCAATAGGTCCAGGTGCCGGCAAGACGGTCGAAGACCTGGCGCGCATCGGTTTCCGAGCTATACTGCTCTTCCTTCGGAAGGCTCTTCAACGCGGCTTCGTCGGCAACGGAGCGCCACAGGAAGGAAGGAACGTCGTTTTCCTCAACCTTCTTCAGCTTTGCCGGAACGCCGGCCTTGCGGAAATACTTCTGCGCCAGGATGTCGGCCGCGACCTGGGAGAACTGCGCGGGAACGTCAATGTTCTCCAGGCGGAAAACGATCGAACCGTCGGGGTTCTTGATCTCGCTCGTCGCCTTGCGGAATTCGATCTCCGCGTAAGCGCTTTGACCTGCCTTTGTGAAACGGCGTTCTATGCGCATTTCCTTGAACCTCTATTTGCGCGCCCCCATCCCCTTGACCAAGGCGCAAGTTTCCTCATCCGGCGGCGCCGGAAGATGCGCAGCCAGTTCTCGTTTCCGTATCGTGACAGGAGTGTCATTGCAGAATGACTTCCCTGTATCTTGTGGTGATGGTGGCTGCAAACGCTAAATATAGTATTAACAGCTTCTTATCGCCAGTCCCGGATGTCACTTTTTGAAGAACAAAATCGCGCGCAAAATCCCTCAGGGGCAGGCCCCCGTCATGGATGCAATGCCTTGATTCACGCTTGAGTTTTGAAAAGAACCGGCCTCGTTAATTCCGGTTCAGCTACCGCCGAAACATCGGAAATCATTAAGTGAGAAACAGGTGATTCCGTCAAGGGGTGGTCGTTAAGGAAGCATTCACCACAACATATTGTGGACGGGGCTGTGGAGACTGGGGAAAAGCCTGAAGCGCCTGATCCTCAGGGGTTTTGAGGGTCCCAAGTGCCCAAAAGCGCAGGCGAGAAGAAAAAGTCGACCGAAATCCAAACCTATCAGTTGTATTTCTCGCCTCAATCGGCATTGCGATTCGGAGAGCCCCCAGAAGGCGTCGAGAGCAGCGTGAGGACTTTAATCCGTCCCGGAATGCCGTCTTTCTTGCCTCGGACGGTTGCTCTGTGTGATTCGGGCCACGAACAGGCATCGACCTGTGCCCTGGTAATCGCGCCACACCGTAGATCCGCAAGATTGCCAACTGCCAACCGGCGCAGCATGAGGCTTTGCCGGGATGGCAGGGCAGCGTCAGCGCGGTGCTTTGGCAATCGGCTCCTGGTAGCTGAAGCCCATGTCCCAGGGGAAGTAGATCCAGGTATCCTGGCTGACTTCCGTCACGAAGGTGTCAATCGTCGGCACGCCGAGGGGCTTGGCATAGACGCAGGCGAAATGCGCCTTGGGGAGCATGGCGCGGACCTGCACCGCCGTCTTGCCGGTATCGGTCAGATCGTCGACGACGAGGATTCCTTCGCCGCCATTCTCCTTGAGTTCCGGCGCAATGCCCTTCAGCACCATCATGTCCCCTTGGTTCACATAGTCGTGATAGGAGGCGACGCAGACCGTTTCGATCAGGCGGATGTTGAGTTCCCGGCAGATGATCGCCGCCGGCACCAGTCCGCCACGGGTGATGCAGACGATGCCCTTGAATTCTTTGTTAAGGCCGGCGATGCGCCAGGCAAGCGCGCGGGCATCGCGATGGAACTGATCCCAGGAAACGGGAAAGGCTTTATCGGGGAGGGACATCGAACTGCTCCGCAGGCGTAAAGAGGCAAACCGCCGGCGATCAAACGCAGTCCGTCAAACACAAATCGCGCAGCCTGAACTGCGCGAAAGGAAATGCCGGAGGCAGTCGCCGGTCGCTGCAATTAGCGGGATTTGCATCCAAAACGCAAGTCCCGCCGCTTCGTCAGCGGGAGAGCAGCGTGAGTGCGGTCATCGACTGCAGCACAGCTTTCGTCGTGCCGCCGAAGATCATCTGCCAGAGGCGCGAATGCGTGTAGGCGCCCATGACGAGAAGGTCGATGCTGCTGTCAGAGAGGCGGTTTTCAATCACGCTCGAAGCGCTCTTGTGAGCGCTTTCGGCGACCGCAAGCGTGGCCTTCACGCCGTGGCGGGCAAGGGTTGCGGCGATCTCGGCTCCCGCCAGGCCCGCGGTCTGCATCGCCGTGTCCACAGGGTCGACGGAGAACACTTCGACCTCATCGGCCGCCTTCAGGAACGGCATGGCATCGAATGTCGCGCGTGCGGCCTCTTTCGAGCCGTTCCAGGCGATCATCACCCGTTTGATCGGCTTTGGCTGGCGCATGATGTAGGGGATGATCAGAACCGGGCGGCCGCTTTCGAAGAGGAAACTGTCGATGTCGGCTTGGTTGTCCGACGGCTTCGAAGGATCAGCCTGCGAGGCAATCAAGAGGTCCGCGCTGCGGGCGCTCTCGATCAGCGGGGCCGAACCGTATCCCGCCGCGGTGGCAAAGCTGCGCCATTCGAACGACACGCCCGAAGCCCCGGCTTTCTGGCGAAAGATGCGCTCCACCTCGACGGTCTCGGTGTGGGCCATATCCTGCAGGGCCTGAAGGGCGACCGGATCGGGAATTTCCATCGGCGCAACCAGCGGGACTGCTGAAATGCTTTCGGCATGGAGCCCGATGACGTGAGCGTCGTGTTCGGCGGCAATGGAAAACGCAAAATCGGCGGCAGCGCGGCTGCAGTCGGCCGTATCGAGAATGGTGAGTATGGTTTTGTAAGACATATCAATTCTCCTTGGCGGCTGAAAATAAGCTCCGCAGGCAAGGAATGCGTTCGCTGCCGGAACGGTTCCGGGCGAGGGTAATCCCTGCGTGAACGGCTCAAGCTTCTGCGGAATGGTTTTCCGAAATCTCCCTGGCTTTGCGAATGTCCTCGATCATGGCGTGAACTTCGGCGCCTGCGGCGTCCACGGTTGCCTGCGACCGGCCGCGCACGACGATTTCCGTTGAAAATTTCTGGCCGATGTAGCGCGGATAAGAGCCGATGCTGGTTTCCGGATGGGCCTTTTGAATGGCGGCGAGCGGCATGCCGATCTCGCCCTCCGCATAGGGAGAGGCGATGGCGAGCGAGAGCATGCGCGTTCCGGTGCGAAGCGTCGGCAGAACATTGTCGACCATTGCCTGGAACACTTGCGGCACGCCGGCCATCACGTAGACGTTGCCGATGACGAAGCCCGGCGCAGTCGAGACGGGATTGGCGATGTGTGCGGCACCGCGCGGCATGCGCGCCATGCGCTGGCGGGCTTCGGTGAATTCTATCTCGCGGCGCTTGTACATGTCACCGAGCAGTGTCATTGCCGCCGCATCATGCTCGCAGGGCACTCCGAAAGCCTTGGAGACCGCATCCGCGGTGATGTCGTCATGCGTCGGGCCGATGCCGCCCGACGTGAAGACGTAATCATATTTGCTTCGCAGAGCATTCAAGGCATCGGCGATCGCCTGTTCGTCGTCGGCGACGATACGCACCTCTTTGAGATCGATGCCGGACAGCAGAAGCATATCCGCCAGATGGCCAATATTCTTGTCCTTGGTCCGGCCGGACAAGAGTTCGTCGCCGATGGCGAGCATGGCGGCGGTGACGAGGGTTTCATTGCTCATGAAAGATTTCCAATAGTGGGGCTTCGCTAAAGGTAGCGCCCTTTTTCGGGGTTGCAAACGGCGGCACTCCGTCGCGCAAGGCGCAATGGAAACGACAAGTGAATTTTCGTCTACATCGAGTGAACACTGAGTTACTCCCGAACGGGTTATGCTGGCAGGAGCGCACTGCTAAAACCCCGCCCGTCACCAGTTCAAGCCCATGTCTCAAGGGAGTTCATTATGGCGAAGGTTCTCGTTCTCTATTATTCCGCGTATGGCCACATCGAAACAATGGCATATGCCGTTGCGGAAGGTGCCAGATCGGCCGGTGCCGAGGTTACTGTCAAGCGCGTTCCGGAACTGGTGCCGGAAGAAGTCGCCAAGGCTTCCCACTTCAAGCTTGATCAAGCTGCTCCGATCGCTACCCCGGAAGAGCTTAGCGACTACGATGCGATCATCGTGGGCGCCGGCACGCGTTTCGGCACCGTTGCATCGCAGATGCGCAACTTCTGGGACCAGACGGGTGGCCTCTGGTTCGCCGGCAAGCTCGTCGGCAAGGTAGGCTCGGTATTCACCTCGTCCGCCACGCAGCATGGCGGCCAGGAGTCGACCATCCTCGGCTTCATCCCGACGTTCCTGCACCAGGGCATGGTCGTCGCCGGTCTTCCCTATGCCTTCCAGGGCCAGATGGGCGTGGATGAGATCAAGGGCGGCTCGCCCTACGGCGCCTCGACGATCACGAACGGAGACGGCTCGCGTCAGCCTTCGGCAATCGAACTCGAGGGCGCAAAGTATCAGGGCGCGCACGTTGCAAAGCTCGCCGCAAAGCTAGCCGGCTAAAACCTACGCACGACAGAGAAACGGCGCGGTTTATTGCCGCGCCGTTTCTTGTTCAAAGCAGGCATGGCCGGCTAGTGGATCGCCATGGACGTCGCGGCATTGATCCTGGTTGTATCCGGCCCGTTGTAGGTATCGATCAACCGTGAAGCGATCTCCTCGATTGTCCTGTGTCCGTCGTTGTAGAGATCAATGGCGGCGCTGCATAGCACTTGGGTTCTCGTATCGTTCACCGACGCCCCATAGTGTCGGTACCACGCCTGAACTGCCCCAGACAGCATCTTGAAATCGGCTTCGCGTATTGGTCTGCAGGAAGTGAACATCCGAAACCCCTCTAACCTGTACAGGCAGGGGGCATAGTATTCGGGTTATATAAGCGGTCAATGATGTAATCGCGCTACGTCCGTTTTCGTACCTTGGACGCTCACCTCGCAACATCATGCCTGCCGATTCACGGACATCCAGGAACACTTGTGGCGTAGAGAAGTTTTCCCTCATCAAGCGCGGAAGCCAAGAGGAGGACACCGTGGCCGTAGTTCTGATCGGCGCAGCCCTCGTGATCTGCGGAACATTCCTCCTGTTCCGGGAGGCACTCGGCCGGCGCCCGCTCAGCGATCCGCACCGAACTTCCTTTACCGACACCAAGCGGACATTGGAGCCGAGCGGACAGGGGCTTCGCTTTCTGGGAGTGACGAGAAACTGGCTGGGTCTGGGTTTGGCAGCGGCCGGAGCGGCGCTGTTGATCTTGGCGGCTTACATGTAGCACGCGCACCGGTCCGATACCGTACTAGTACCTTTGGGCGGGTTTGCGGTGGTTGCGTTATCTGGCATTCTGCTACTGGGACACACAGAGATCGTGGGTCCACCTGCCGCAGGGTTTTGAAGGTCCCCGCGGCACGAGGTGCGACAGGGCTCGCTTTCCAACCCTTCGGCGAGCCCTCGTCGTGCCTTAGCTACTGCTCCCTGCGCCATGCCGACCTTCGCTCCCTTATGCGCCGGTAACCTCAACAGGCGTCTTCATGATGATTTCACGATGCGGGTAGGGGATGGAAATACCCGCTGCCTTGAACGCGTCCCACAAAGCCATGAGGACTTCGCCGCGAACGTTCGTCAGTCCGTTGCTCGGATCGGAGATCCAGAATCTCAGCTTGAAATCGAGCGATGATGCACCAAACCCTATCATCCAGCAGACTGGCTTGGCGTAGGTGCTGGCAACGCGGGGAATGGTTTGCGCGGCCTCGATCGCGATGCGGACAACCTCGTGCGGATCGCTGTCATATGAAGTTCCGAAGCTCACTTCGATGCGGACATACTCACTGGAGAACGACCAGTTCACGACCTGCTGAGAAATGAAGTCTTCGTTCGGAATGAGATACTCCTTGCCATCTCTGGTGATGACCGAGACGAAGCGGGAGCGCAGGTCACGGATCGAGCCGAAAGTCTCCCCCAGCGTAATCGTGTCGCCTGGTTTGATGGATTTATCGAGCAGGATGATGATTCCGGAGATGAAGTTGGAGACGACCTTCTGCAGGCCAAAACCGATGCCGACGCCGACTGCACCCGAAAAGATCGTGAGTGCCGTCAAGTCGATGCCTGTTGCAGATAGGGCAATTGCGCCCGCAACGACGATCAGCCCTATCTTGATCAATTTGCTGATGAGGACCTTCAAGGATGGTGTGAGATCCGCGGATTTTTGTATCCAGTTGGAGGACATGTTGCCGATCAGCACCGCGAGCCAGATCATCGCGACAGAAAGGACGATGGCCTTCACGACAAGCAACATCGACAACCGAACCGCACCGAGATTGACGGCGACGCCATCGAGGGCTGCCAGAAGCGCGCCGTCGAGCCCAAGCGCGTAAAGTGCAAAGTAGAGCCAGCCGACGGCGGCAACCACCCGCGCCAGAGTTTGATTTCTGATGATGCGCGTGAGCACCGATATGACGAACCACGCCACCGCCAGCGTAAGTGCTGTCGACACGAGCCACCGGTGCGAGGGCCATGCAAATCGCAGCAGGACCACATCCGCAATTGCAAGCCACACAATGAGAAAGAGCCAGCGAAGCCGCCGCATGAACGCGATGATGACGCGCAGCAGGTCCGGATTGCCCTTGATCGTACGGGCGCGGGATTCCACTGCCGGCTCTATCCGTTTGGCCAAGAAACCGGAAAGCAGGTAACCGACGAGGATCAGGGCGGACTGATAGAGCGTCCACTCGTTCAGAAGGAAAGTCTGCAGCCAGGATCGGGCAGCGTTGACCGCCTCTACGAAATCCATCGTCTTTCTCGTCGTCGTTCTCCGGGATAACCGGCAGGGGCGGGATTTTGTTCAAAATCGCGAGATCGAATCGCCTTGGCGGAACGAGATTTCCCCTCGAATCGATTGGCGCGAGGTCCGGCGGATGCAGATGCTTTTAGTTTCTGCCTGGCGTAGCACGCGGCGCTACGCTCTGTTTATTTGGTGCGGGCGACGGGAATCGAACCCGTACAGCCAAAGGCCGAGGGATTTTAAGTCCCTTGCGTCTACCAGTTTCGCCACGCCCGCATGCCTTTTCCCTTCAAGCACTTGGGCGATTCAGTCAAGCAGATGTTTTGCAACTCTCAGGAAGGTCTATCCCTGAGCAGGTACCGTTTTGATCCTCTGCCTAGTCTGCAGACGCCGGTAGACGGCGCGGCCGGCGAGAATCCCGAGCGTGGCTCCGGCGGCTTTGACAACCACATCGTGCAGACGCGCATGACGTGTCGGCGACAGGTATTGCAACGATTCGATCGCAAGCGCACCGAAGATCAAGAAGAGTGCGACGAGCTTCCACTGCCGCGGATAGGCGATTGCGAAGACGAAGCCCGCGACGACATAGGCAAGCGCGCGGTCGCCATCGACGGTCGTGATCGTATGCGGCCTGAGCTCGATCGGCGAAACGGTAACGAAAATGATGGCCGCAAGCAGCAGCCAGGCGAGCGGTCGAAGGAGACGTGAAATCATCATACTGTCACGTTTAGCAACATTGCCAGGCAAGCGCACCGGGCAACGGCGATAAACCGCCGTAACGCTTAAAAAAGCCCTCCGTGGGGCCAGGAACCGAAAGGGCGCTGAATCGGCTTCTTTTGCCAGCCGACCTATGCCATAGCGGTGTCCGGATAAGGAATGCACCGATGACCATTACACGACAGGATGTAGAGCGCGCTGAAGAAGCGGTGCGCAGCCTCTTTCCCGCGACACCGCTGCAGCTCAACGACCATCTTTCGGCCCGCTATGGCGCTGAAATCTGGCTGAAGCGGGAAGACCTGTCGCCTGTCCGTTCCTACAAGATTCGCGGCGCCTTCAACTTCTTCCGCAAGGCGATCGCAGAAGGCGGCGGCGAGCGCGTCTTCGTCTGCGCTTCGGCGGGCAATCATGCGCAGGGCTTTGCCTATGTCTGCCGTCACTTCGGGGTGCAGGGCGTTGTCTTCATGCCGGTGACCACACCGCAGCAGAAGATCGACAAGACCCGCATCTTCGGCGCGGAGTTCATCACCATCAAGCTCTATGGCGACTTCTTCGATCAGTGCTACCAGGCCGCGCGCGACCATGCGGAAGCTGCCGGAGGCGTCATGGTCCCGCCGTTCGACCATGAGGACATCATCGAAGGACAGGCGACGGTCGCCGCCGAGATCATGCAGCAGCTGCCGGAGGGCAGGGTGCCCGACATGCTGATCATGCCGGTCGGCGGCGGCGGACTTGCCGCGGGGATCACCGGCTATCTTGCTGGCTCGCTGCCGAAATCCGCATTCGTGTTTACCGAGCCGGCGGGCGCGCCAAGTCTCAGGCGGAGCATGGAGGCGGGCGAGGTGGTCACCCTCCAGAAAGTCGACAATTTCGTCGATGGCGCAGCCGTCGGCCGAATCGGAGACCTCAATTTCGCGGCCCTGAAGGGTTTTTCCTCGCAGCAGGTCATGCTGATGCCGGAAAATGCGATCTGCGTGACGATCTCGGAAATGCTGAATGTCGAAGGCGTCGTACTGGAGCCTGCAGGGGCGCTGTCGCTGACTGCCCTTGCCGCGATGGATCCGCAGACCCTCCGCGGCAAGACCATCGTTGCCATCGTCTCCGGCGGCAATTTCGACTTCGAACGGCTGCCTGATGTCAAGGAGCGCGCCATGCGCTACGCCGGTCTGAAGAAATATTTCATCCTGCGGATGCCTCAGCGTCCGGGCGCACTTCGCGATTTCCTCAATCTGCTGGGTCCGGACGACGATATCGCCCGCTTCGAATATCTCAAGAAGACGGCGCGCAACTTCGGTTCGGTCCTGATCGGCATCGAAACCACGGCACCGGAGAACTTCGCGACGCTGATTGCGAATTTTGAAAAGGCGGGCTTGGGCTTCGAGGACATCACCGAGAACGAGATCCTCGCCAACCTCATCATTTGACTTTGCGGGCGGCTGCGGCCCGTGCTAAATGCGATATATGGCTTCGATCTTTTCCAGTATTGTCTCGATCTTTTCCGGCGGCAAATCCGCCGAAGACAGCGCAGCGCCTAAGGGCGAACCGCAGCTTTATGGCGATTGCGCCATCTATGCCGAGCCGCGGAAGGAAGGCAGCCAGTTCCGCTTGGCGGGCCGCATCGAAAAGACGGTCGGCGACGAGGTTCTGGTGCGCAATTTCATCCGCGCCGACGTGTTTTCCTCTTCAGACGATGCGATCGAGTGCACCGTGCGCAAGGCACAGCAGATCATCGATCAGCACGGCCCGTCGCTTTTCGGCGACGGCGAAAAGGAGCGTCAGGTTTAGCCTGACGCTGAAATGCTCTTCCTCGGAATGCCATCGGCGAGTGGCTGCAGCACGGGATGCGCGTCGTCCTGATGCACCCCTAGTTTCACGACGACTGCCGGACCTGACCGTTTCTTAACCCTATCGCGCTATGCAGATCTGGTTAGAGAGCGGAAGGCGTGATGGCAATTCTCAACCTCGGTCTCATTGTGCTGCAAGCCCTCGGCTATTTCACGCTGATGGTGACCTTGCTGCATTTCCGCCATCGGCTTGGCCTTGGCGTCTTCATGACGGCGCTCGGCGTCATGCATTTTCTCGAGACGTACCTCGCCGCCGTTTTCTATGTGTCACTACCCTTCGGCGTCGCATCGCCGGGATCGTCGGTGTTCTTCGCTGGCAAGTTGATGATGATCCTGATGCTTTATCTTCAGGAGGACGCCTCGACGGTCCGGCAGCCGATCTACGGCCTGTTCATCGGCAATCTCCTGACAGTCGCGATCGCTTGGATTCTGCAGCTGCATCAGACCGTCGAAGTTTCGCCCGGCAACGGCGCCGATTTCGCTTTCCTGAACGAAATGGGCTGGCTGATGGTCTGGGGCACGACGCTGCTCTATCTCGATGCGCTCGGCATCATCCTGCTTTATGAGCGCCTCGGCCGCTGGATCAGACGGAATGTGATTTTTCGTTTCATGATCTGCGGCCTTGTCTTGCTGACGTTTGACCAGATCGGCTTCTTCGGCGCCTTGCACCTTTTCCTCGACGTGCCGCTCGCAGCGTTCTGGGGCGGCTGGATCGCGAAGATGTTCGCGATCTTCGTCTACACCGCACTCTTTGCTGTCTACGAGGTTTATATTCGCCGAAAGGCTATTTCAGGTGCGCCGCGCTCCCTCAGCGACCTGTTCGGCGATCTGACCTTCCGCGAGCGGTACAATGATCTTCTCGAACGGACGGGCAGGGACATTTTGACGGGCGTTTACGACCGCTCACGCATGGAGTTGGAAGCGCCGGTGATGGTGCGTGAAGCGTTGCGTCAGGGGCACTTCGTAACCGTCATCATCATCGACGCCGACCATTTCAAGGACGTCAACGATAACTTCGGCCACCTGCAGGGCGACGAGGTGCTGAAGGCAATCACGTCCCGGCTTGGAACGATCCTGCGTTCTGCAGACAGGGTGTTCCGCTTCGGCGGTGAAGAATTCGTCGCTATTTGCCCGGGTACGAGCCACCAAGAGGGGCTGCTGGTCGCCGAACGCCTCAGATGGGCGATCGCGACGAGCGTCAGGACGCCGGACGCGCAGTCCGTCACTGTCAGCATCGGCGTTGCAACGGCGGACGAGGATGGCGTGAGCTTTACAACCGTTCTCTCCGCGGCGGATGAACGGCTCTATCAGGCGAAGAAAAGCGGCCGCAACTGCGTTGTCGGCCGCTCGGGTCTCGTCAAGGTCGGCTGAGGTTTACGCTGCGCGGAATATCTTTGCGCCGGATGGTGCGCTCGTCGCCCCGCCGTCAACCGTGATCTCGATCCCGGTAACGTTCGATGAATCATCCGAAGCAAAGTAGAGCGCGGCCTTGGCAATCTCCTCGGCTTCGCTCATGCGGCCGAGCGCGCTCATGCCACCGATGCGTTCTTCAAGTGCTGCGGCTGCATCCGGCGTCTGCGAATAGGGAGCCCAGATCGGCGTCTTCGTGCCGCCCGGGGTCACCTGGTTGACGCGAATGCCGCGAGGTGCGAATTCGGATGCCATGTTGCGCGTCATGGAACGGACCGCACCCTTGGTAGCAGCATAGGCCGACCAGCCCGGCATGCCGAGAACCGCATGCACTGAGCCGTTGAGGATCACCGAGGCGCCGTCGTTCAAATGCGGCAGCGCCGATTGAACCGTGAAGAACACGGCCGTCAGATTGGTGCTGATAATGCGCTCGAACTGCTCAAGTGATGTCTGACCGAGCGGCGTTGCGCCGCCGATGCCGGCATTGGCGAAAAGGATGTCGAACTTGCCGAACTCTGCTGCCGCTTCGGCGAAGGCCCTTTCGGTGGCCGCGACGTCGGTGACATCGACCTTCAGCGCCAGCACGCCTTCACCCAGCGTTTTCTGCGCGGCGGCGAGCGTTTCCGGATTGCGCCCGGTGATAATGACTTTCGCACCTTCGGCCAGAAACACCTTGGCCGTTGCAAGGCCGATGCCGCTATTGCCGCCGGTGATCAGGGCAACTTTGTTCTTGAGACGCATGGGATGGCTCCTCTTGGAAGTGAACGCAATCTGGATTATGGTTGAAATCCATGCTGGAGGATTATGCTTATAATCCAGATAAGTCAAGAGGCATTGCCAGGAGTATCCTATGGGCCATTCACAACTCGAAAAGCAGAAGACGCACGAGCGGATCGTCGAGATCGCGTCCCGCCGCTTGCGCGAGAAGGGTCTGGAGGGCATCGGAGTGGCCGACATCATGAAGGAAGCCGGGCTGACGGTCGGCGGCTTCTACAAACACTTCGAGTCCCGCGATCAGCTTGTCGCCGAAGCGATGCAACTGGCCTTCGGTTCATGGGAGACAAATGTCAGGGCGCAGGGCAAGGAGCCGAAAGACATTCCGCTTAGCGCGTATGCGGCGACCTATATGAGCAAGGGCCACCTCAACGGTGTAGGGGAAGGCTGCCCCTTTGCTGCGTTGACTGCCGATCTTGCCCGCTCCGGTGAAGAGTGCCGCACGCTCGCGACGGAGCAGATGAAGATCAATCTGGGCAAGATGACCGAAAGGATCGCCGGGGAGGCCGGACCGGACGCCGAAGCGCGCCGCAAGGCGATCATTGTCACTTCGGTCATGGCAGGCGCGGTCGGGCTTGCCCGAATCGCCAAGGACGAGGCCTTCGCTTCCGAAATCCTCGAAACCGTCGAAGCCTTCGTCAGCGAGTTCGCAGGCAAATGAAAACGGCCGGCAAGGGGCCGGCCGTTTTTGAAGCGAGTTGAAGCTTCTTGCCGTTAAGCCGCGAGAGCAAGCTCGTCGGCACGGGCCTTGGCGGCACCGATTGCCTTTTCCGCAGCTTCAGGACCAAAGGCGAGGCCTTCGACATAGATCGTCTCGATATCGGTGATGCCGAGGAAGCCGAGCACCGACTTCAGGTAAGGCACGGCATGGTTCATGCCGGCTGCCGGACCCTGCGAATAGACGCCGCCGGAAGCGAGAACGACATAGACCTTCTTGCCGGTTGCGAGGCCAACCGGACCGCTTTCTGTGTACTTGAAGGTGCGGCCGGCGCGGGCCACATTGTCGATCCAGGTCTTCAGCGACGAATAGATGTTGAAGTTGATGAGGCCCGTGCCGATGACGACCGTGTCAGCGGCGAGCAGTTCGTCGACCAGCGCATCGGAGGTTTTGACGGCTTCGGCTTCCTGTGCGGTGCGCTGATCGGCTGGCTTGCGGATGGCGGCGGTGAAGAGATCGTCGATATGCGGCAGCGGATTGGCGGCGAGGTCGCGGCTTACGACGACGCTGCCGGACTGCTGCTTCTTGATCTTCTCGGCGAGATCGGCGGCAATCGTCGTGGAAAGGGACTCAGCGCGCGGGCTGGAAGTCAGAAGAAGGATGGAAGACATGGTCAAATTTCCTTTTCGAATTACGCTTGGCCGCCTTTTCAGGGAGGTCGGCGGCTGCTTCGAGAAGGAAAATAAGTCTGGCCCGCTATCGAAAAAACTGGGATAATGTCGATCAAAATCATCGATGGATTGGATATATGCTCCCGAACCCAACCCTGGACCAACTACAGGTGTTTTTGACCGTTGCCGAAACCGGCAGCTTCTCCGCAGCGTCCCGCGTCTTGAACCGGGCGCAGTCGGTCATCAGCTATACGATCGCCAATCTTGAGGCGCAGCTCGAGATGCCGCTCTTCGAGCGGTCGGGTGCGCGCCAGCCGAAACTGACGGCCGCCGGCAAGGCGATGCTCGAGGACGCACGCCGTCTGATGACTGACCTGCAGGTGATGCGTGCCCGCGTGAAAAGCCTGAAGGACGGACTGGAAGCGGAGGTTTCCGTCGCGATGAGCGTCATGGTCCCGTCGCCGGCGATCGTGGATGTGCTGCGGGAGTTCCAAGAGAAGTTTCCCTCCGTTGCGCTAAATCTTGCGGTTGGCGAACTCGGTATGGTCATGGACTCCGTTCTGAGCGGCAAGGCGACGATCGGCATCGGCGGAGCTGTTCGGAAACAGGATGATTCGATCCATATGGAAAAGATCGGTCATTCCTTCATGCTGCCCGTCGCTTCACGCGACCATCCCTTGGTCCGGATCGACCGGCCGCTCACGCTCGGAGATGTACGCGAGGAGGTGCAACTCGTCGTCACCGACGCGTCCGGGCTGACAACGGGCCGAGACTTCAACGTGCTTTCCTACAAGACGTGGCGCGTCAGCGACATTTCGACCAAGCACGCGTTGATCCGGGGGGGCTTGGGATGGGGCGGTCTGCCTGCGTCGATAATCCATGATGATCTCGCGAACGGTAGGCTCGTTCACCTTGACCTTCAGGCCTACGAACAGGGCGAGTATCCAATTTATGCCATGCGGCGCCTTGCCAATCCGCCCGGACCGGCAACCGCATGGATGATCGGTGCTTTCGAAGCGCGGCTCTTGCGGTGCCCCAATCATGCGGATTTCAAGGCATTTCTGAACGAAATCCGGCCACCCGAAATCCCGCTAGCGGCGGAGTAGGCGAGGCTCTGCAGCCTCGCCGGTTCACACCAGCTCTAGAGCAATTCCAGGAAAAGTGCGCAGCGGTTTTCCGTCCGGAATTGCGTGAAAACAAAGAGATAGAGCGGTTCCGTGATTCCGTGAAAAGCTGAACCGCTCTAGAGTACCAGCCGGAATTTCGAAAAGCCGTCGCTTCCTTCGCCGGCTTCCTCGATCTTCGCGCCCTTGACGTCCGCCAGAAACTGCTTGGCCCTCGGTCCGCTTTCGAAAACGGCGGTTGTTCCGGCTAGCGGTTTGAAGGTCCAGTTGCCGTCGGCCGAGGGGTTGATGGTGCCCTGGTCGTGGATGAAGCGGACGATGACGTCGCGGTTGGTATCCGGCGCCTGGAAGACGACCTTGTCTGAGGCGATCTCCGGGAACTTGCCGCCACCGCCGGCGCGATAGTTGTTGGTCACGACAACGAATTTCTGCGCGGAATCGATCGGTTTTCCGTCGAACTGCAGATTTTGGATGCGGTTCGAGTTTTCGTTGATCGGCTTGCCGTCATTGTCGTACTTGCGCGGCTGCGACAGGTCGATCTGGTAAGTCACGCCATCGATGACATCGAAGTTGTAGGACGGGAAATCATTGTTGAGCAGCGCCGCGTCCTTGGCGCCCGGCTTGATCTCTTTGAACATGCCGGCAGACATTTCCAGCCAGTTTTTCACCTGTTCGCCGGTCACGACAACCGCCTGGACGGTGTTCGGATAGAGATAGAGGTCGGCAACATTCTTGATCGCCACGTCGCCGGCAGGAACATCGGTGTAGTAATCGGCACCGCCCCGGCCGCCTGCCTTGAAAGGAGCGGCCGCCGAAAGCACCGGAAGAGCCTTGAACTCTGTGTCAACAAGCATCTGCTTGATGTACCAGGTCTGCGCCTGGCTGACGATCTGGACCGACGGATCGTCGGCAACCAGCGCGAAATAGGAGTAGAGCGGTGCCGACGTCTTGCCGACCGGCGTGCGGACATAGGCGAGCGTCGCCTCGTGCTCGGTGTTGGCGGCCGCGATCACTTCCTTCTTATCGGCGACATCGGCGACGATCTTCTTGTTCTCGTCGCGATGATAGATGGGGCGCGCCTCGGCGGTGAAGTCGGCGATCTTCCAGCTCTTGCCGTCCTTTTCCAGAAGCAGGTCGATGAGGCCGAGATGCGAGCCCCAGAAGCCTGCCATGACTGTCGGCTTGCCGTGCAGCGTGCCCTTGACGGGATCGGCATTGGCAATGCCGTCCCAGGTCTTCGGGCCGGGGAAGACCAGATGCTGGTGGCCGGTGAAGATCGCGTCGATGCCATCGACGGCAGCCAGGTAGAGCGAGGCGTTTTCCATTTTCTCGGATGGTGCCGCGCCGTCGATGCCGGAGTGGGAAAGCGCGATGACGATATCCGCGCCCTCCTCCTTCATGACAGGAACCCAGGCTTTCGCGGCCTCAACGATGTCGCGGGTCTGCGCCTTGCCTTCAAGGTTCTTGATATCCCAGAGCATGATCTGCGGCGGCACGAAGCCGATGAAGCCGATCTTGACCGGGCTCTCGTTGCCTGCGCCATCCTTGATCTGCTTTTCAACGATCACGTACGGTTTGAAGAACAGATCGTCCTTCGTCGGATCGGAGGCAAGCTGACCCTTGGTGAGGTTGGCGCAGACGAACGGGAAATTCGCGCCGCCAAGCACCTTGAACATGAAATCGAGGCCGTAGTTGAACTCGTGGTTCCCAAGCGTGCCGACCGTATAGCCGAGCGTGTTCATCGCCTTGATGATGGGGTGGACGTCGCCGTCCTTCATGCCGTGCTGATAGGCCATGTAGTCGCCCATCGGATTGCCCTGCAGCACGTCGCCATTGTCGATCAGCAGCGAGTTTGCCGCTTCGCCACGGATCGAATCGATGATCGTCGCCGTGCGCGCCAGACCCATCGTGTCGTTCGGCTTGTCGGCATAATAGTCGTAGGGAAAGACGTTGACGTGAATATCCGTCGTTTCCATGAGCCGCAGATGCGCCTGATTGGCGGCTGCCCGCGCCGTGAAAGGGTGGAGGAGAACGAGCGCCGAAGTTGCGGCAATGCCGCCAAGCAGTGAACGCCGGCTAATCGGCGGCAGTTCGAGTACGGAAGCCATGGGAACTCCTTTGAAAACCAGGCATCAGCTGCGCTGAGGCGAGACTAGGGCGATTTCCAAAGGAGTAAACCCTGAAAATAACAGGGATTTAGCGCGTCAGGACCGGCTTCACGTCCTTGTGGAAGAACCGGAAATAGGAGGCGACCTGCGCCTGGGCGTTGGAGTTCGGATCGAACTGGATCCCAAGGCGGCCATTGTGGGTCCAGCGGATGATGCCATGGAGCGTTCCCAGGTCCTCCGCTAGGATCTGTACGCGGCTGCCGGATGCCGCATGGATCGGCGATCTGATTTCGACCGCCATGCCGGTGACAGACATGTCAATGATACGGGCGTCCACTTCCTTGTTGAGGTAGCGGACCTTCCCGAACACGCGGCAATATTTTCGTTCAGCCTTACGGGTAATGATATTCAAATTTCGCATGATGCTGCTGCTCCCAATTGAAATTTATAGCCTAGGTTATCGCGAAAAGATTGAAAATGTTTTTACAGCAATTGCTAAACTATGAGCTGGCTTCGATCTTCTGATTCCGCGCGCGGCGGGCGACCACGTGCTCGCGCCAGATCGTGAAAATGCCGGCTGCGACGACGATCACCGAGCCCACGATCATGTTGAATGTCAGTGTTTCGCTATAGATCGTAACGCCGATGATGCAGGCATAGACAAGCTGCAGATAGGTGAGCGGCTGAACGGCTGAGGCATCGAGCATGTCATAGGCGCGGATCAGGAAGTAATGGCTGGAGATGCCGGTCATGCAGAGAAGCGCCATCCACCCCCAGTCGCCGGCTGACATCCCGGTCCAATAGAAAGGCCCGATGAGCGTCATCGTAATGCCGCCGGCGACGCCGGTGTAGAAAAAGCTGGTCATGGCGGAATCATCGCGGCTGACGAGGCGGGTGGCGAGGACGTAGAAGGCGAAAAGAAAGCAGCCGAAGATAGGAAGCAACAGCTTCGGATCGAGGAAGCCGCTTTCCGGCTTCAAGATCAGAAGCACGCCTGCGAGCCCCGCACAGATTGCCGTCCAGCGGCGCCAACCGACGCGTTCACCGAGCAGTGGCATGGAGAGCAGGGCGATCAGAATGGGTGTTCCGGCAAAGATTGCCTGCGAATGGGCGAGGCCGACGGTTGCGAAACTGCTGATCGCCACCACGACCTGCGCGGCAAGCACCACGCCGCGGAAGACCTGCAGAATGGGCCGTTTTGTGCGTGCTGTCGCCTTGAACCCGCCACGCATTCTGGAAGCGAGCAGAATCGTGAAAAGCGCAAAGGCCCAATAGCGGATCATCGTCACGAGAACGGGAGGGTAGACGCTCGCCAGATGCTTTGAGATGCCATCTTGCAGGGAAAAGATGGTGATCGCCAGAAGGACGAAAATATAGCCTTGGGTCTTGGATTTCATGTCTTGCCGTGAGGCGGGAACGGCCCGCGTTCGATCGAACCTAGGTCAGGTTTCCAACTGCATTGCAAGGCCTTAAAGGCCGACATTCGGCCTATCGATAATTTCCCGAAGCGCGAAGCTGGAATTGATCTTCACGACGTGTGGCAGGGCCGAGAGCCAGTCGCGATGGATGCGCTCATAGTCTTCGAGATCGCGGGCCGCAACGCGCAGAATATAGTCATATTCCCCCGACATCAGATAGCAGACGAGCACGTTCGGGCAGCGCTTCACCGCCGCCTCGAACTCCGCAAGCGTCTTTGCGAACTGGCCGGACAGCGAGATATGTACGATGGCGATCATCTTGTATTCGAGCGCCTTGTGCGAAAGGCGCGCATGGTAGCCGGCGATGACGCCGCTTTTCTCGAGGATGTCGAGGCGTCTGGAGCAGGCAGAGGCCGAGAGGCCCACTTTCGCCGCAAGGTCGGCATTGCTGATCCGGGCGCTTGCTTGGAGCGCCTTGAGAATCGCACGATCGATAGCATCGAGTTCCTGCATTCGAAAAACCTTCGGAAAATAAGCGACTGACGCAATAATCTTCGAAAACGGGCCCCGCTGCAAATACTCTTTGCAAGGACATTTTGTTCGTTCGGTGTTTTGATTTGTCCATTGATAACGCTCCGCCCAAGCGGACATAGAAGGAGAGGAACGCTCAATGCGTGTCGGTTGCCCGAAGGAAATCAAGAATCATGAATATCGTGTCGGCCTGACACCCGCTTCGGTTCGTGAATATGTTGCCCATGGCCACGAGGTCTGGGTCGAGACAAAGGCAGGCGCCGGAATCGGCGCGGACGATGCCGCCTATAGTGCCGCTGGCGCGAAGATCGCCGCCTCGGCCAAGGACATCTTCGAAAAGTGCGACATGATCGTGAAGGTCAAGGAGCCGCAGCCCTCCGAATGGGCGCAGCTTCGTGAAGGCCAGATTCTCTATACCTATCTCCACCTCGCGCCCGATCCGGAGCAGACGAAGGGCCTTCTCGCCTCCGGCGTCACGGCTGTCGCTTACGAAACGGTCACCGACGAACGTGGCGGCCTGCCGCTGCTTGCGCCGATGTCGGAAGTCGCGGGCCGCCTGTCGATCCAAGCCGGCGCCACGGCGCTTCAAAAAGCCAACGGCGGCCTCGGCATTTTGCTCGGCGGCGTGCCGGGCGTGCTCCCGGCCAAGGTGGCGGTCATCGGCGGCGGCGTCGTCGGTTTGCATGCGGCAAGAATGGCGGCGGGGCTTGGCGCCGATGTCAGCATTCTCGACAAGTCGTTGCCGCGTCTGCGCCAACTCGACGACATCTTCAATGGCCGCGTCCATACGCGCTATTCCGGCATTCAGGCACTGGAGGAGGAGGTCTTCTCCGCCGATCTCGTCATCGGCGCCGTACTGATCCCGGGTGCCGCCGCGCCGAAGCTCGTCACCCGCGAAATGCTGTCCGGCATGAAGAAGGGTTCCGTCATCGTCGATGTCGCGATCGATCAGGGCGGCTGCTTCGAGACCTCGCATGCGACAACGCATTCAGAGCCGACCTATGAGGTCGACGGCGTTGTTCACTATTGCGTTGCCAACATGCCGGGCGCCGTGCCGGTCACGTCAGCGCAGGCGCTCAACAATGCTACGATCGGCTATGGCCTGGCGCTCGCCGACCGCGGCATGCGAGCCATCGCCGAGGACAAGCATTTGCGCAATGGCCTCAACGTTCACGAGGGCCGCATCACCAACAAGCCGGTTGCCGATGCGCTGGGCTATGAGGCCTACGCACCGGAAAGCCTGCTGAACGTAGCGTAACTCCATCACCATACGTTAGATGAGGGCGCCGGTTTCGCTGAAAGCCGGCGCCTTTTCCTTGTCGATCCGACACTGGAAGCAATTGTTGCGCGCCGAGCGGACATGCACGTAGGCGATCTCCGGACGGTCAAGGAGTTTGGCGGCGTAGGAGCGGATATCGGGTGTCAGCGTCACCGCGCCCGTGCCGTAGACGATGCGATTTTCGGCATTGTAGCCGCGTACGATGAAATCCGGGCTCGTCAGAACCGGCGGCAGGACCTCTTCGGCGGCATAGCGCTCGCAGCGTTCCTTGTGGAGGAAGACAGGACCGGTTTCAGCATAGGGCTGAAGCTCGGGAAACGGCCGGTAGGCGAAGACCAGCAATTCCTCGCCAGCATCGATATTCCTCAGGCAATGGCGGCAGGGATGGCCGGGGCCATCAGACACCATCGTCTCTGGCGGGAAACCATAGGCGTCCGTACCGCCGTTCCAAAGGTTTTCGGCGTCGGCGGTCGGCATGGCGGAAAAACGGATGTCGGTCATGGCAGGTCTCCTTCTTTGACTGCCATGAATGCGCTTCCAAAGGCGCTGAAACCACCCGATTCCTGCCAGGCTAGCTCTTCTTTGCGAGCTCCAGCAATTCCTTGTCGCTGAGCGGCCGCACGATGCCGGTGCCGGTCGAGACGGGAGAGAAGCCGAACATCTGGTAGAGCTGCAGCGCGCGAGGATGGTCGAGGTTGTTCGTCGTTGTCGTGACGCGCGTCGGGTTCAGCGTCCAGATCGCATAGAGTGCCTGCAGCAGGAACCACTTGCCGATACCGAGGCCAAGCGCGTGCTCGATCAGGCCGAAATGACAGAGCTCGATCGTATCCTCGTCCTCGCAGAAATATTCGTAGAAGCCGGCAGGCGCCCCGTTAACGTAAAGCACGCTGATATTGTTGCGCTTGTCGTGCAGGGTTGCCGCCAGCTTTTCATCGCTCATCCTCAGCCGGTCGACCCATTGCCAGCGGGCGCCGACCTGGCGGTAAAGATGCCGGTAAAAGGGCAGGGGAATATCTGGCGTGCGCATGATCGCGGTCTGAATATTGACCGGTACCGGCAGGCTCGCCTTCGGCGGCGAGGTCATTTCCAGCCGGGTAATATGAGCCGTGAGCGAGGAAGCAGGTCTGGCCATGGAGGGTCTCAGGCCTTGGCCGGACCGGGCGGGCCGGTCACCACCGGCGTGTCGCCGCGGCTGCCCCATTCGCTCCAAGAGCCATCGTAGAGCGTGTTGTCGGTATGACCGAGCGATTCCAGCGCCAGCGTGATGATTGCGGCCGTAATGCCCGAGCCGCAGGAGGTGACGACCGGCTTCGATAGGTCTATTCCCGCATCCTCGATCGTCTCCTTCAGTTCCGGCAGCGACTTGAACCGGCCCTTGGTGGCGAAGACGCCTGAAGGCAGGCTACGGGCGCCGGGCATATGGCCGGAACGCATGCCGGCGCGTGGTTCAGGCTCGGTGCCTGCAAAACGGCCGGCGCTGCGGGCGTCGGCAATCTGCAGTGCTGCGCTGGAAACGATGTCGCGCATGGTGTCGAGCGTCACGACGCGGCTTGCGGCATAGTTCGTGTTGAAGGTCGCCGGCTCGTACGTCGGAACGTCCGTCTCCAGCGGACGGCCCTCCGCCTTCCAGCCGTCGAGGCCGCCGTCGAGAACGAAGACGTTCTTCGCGCCCATCACCCGGAAAAGCCACCAGACGCGAGGCGAGGCGAACATGCCGATGCCATCGTAGACGACGATGCGATCCGTCTCACTAATACCCATCTTGCCGACTTCCTCGGCGAAATATTCCGGCGAGGGGATGGTATGCGGAAGGCCGGTCGAGTGATCGGCGATCTTGTCCTGGTCAAAGCGGATCGCGCCCGGAATATGGCCGCTTGCATATTCGGCGTCGGCGTCGCGATTCTGCGCCGGGAGATAAAAGGAGGCGTCCAGCACGCGCAGGTCGGCCTTTCCGAGCTCGCCCTGCAACCAGTCGGCCGAAACGACGAAACGGCTCTTCTCTTCGCTCATTCTTGTCTCTCCCCTGATCGTCTAGGCTTCGTTGCCGGGCACGCCGAAGCGAATGCGGAAGCGCCGGTTTTCCTTGCCCTTCTTCTCTATCTTTGCGATGTGAATCTGGCCGACTTCCTGCGTTTCCGACACATGTGTGCCGCCGCAGGGCTGGCTGTCAATCGCCGAGTTTTCGCCGATGCAGACGAGGCTGACCCGTCCGAGTCCAATCGGCGGGCGTACATTCTTCGATTTCACGATGCCGGGATTCGCAGCCAGCTCCTCGTCCGTGATCCACTGGATATAGACCGGGTGGTTCTGGCCGACGAGTTCCATCATCTTCGCCGTCACCTCGTCCTTGTCGATCGTCTCGCTCATGTCGAAATCGATGCGGCTCTCCTCCTCGCCGACGGCCGCACCGGTGATCGGATAGGAACAGACCACGGAAAGCAGGTGGCAGGCCGTATGCATGCGCATCAGCCTGTATCGGCGCGGCCAGTCGACATGGAGCACAAGCTTTTCGCCGACTGCCGGCTGCGCTTGGGCTTCCGCGGGAACGTGGATGACGATGTCCTTGCTTGCCCCATGCTTTGTCGGCGCGAGTTCGATCTTCGAACCGTCGGAGCGCTCGAGGAAGCCGGTATCGCCCGGCTGGCCGCCCGACGCAGCATAGAAGCAGGTCTGGTCCAGCTCGATGCCCCCGTCCTCGTGAATGGCGGTTACGACCGCCTCGCATGTCGAAAGATAGAAGTCGTCACGATAGAGGGCATTGACTGGCATGGGGTCTCACGCTGTTGGTTCGTAAGGTATCTTTATATCCTGGGACGACGTCAGCCATGCCGGAATGGGCAGGCCCTTCGACGTCAGGAAATCGGGATTGAAAAGCTTCGACTGGTAGCGGTTGCCGTAGTCGCAGAGAATCGTCACGACGGTGTGACCCGGTCCGAGATCCTTTGCAAGCCGTACCGCGCCGGCAATATTGATCCCCGTCGAACCGCCGAGGCAAAGCCCCTCGTGTTCCACGAGATCGAAGATGTAGGGCAGCGCTTCTGCGTCCGAAACCTGATAGGCAAAGTCCGGCGTGAAACCTTCGAGATTGGCGGTGATACGGCCCTGGCCGATGCCTTCGGTGATCGAGGAGCCCGAGGACTTCAGTTCGCCGTTCTTGTAGAACTCGTAGAGGGCGGCGCCTTCAGGATCGGCAATGGCAATCTTGACGTCCTTGTTGAACGCCTTGAGACCGGCGGCAACGCCAGCCAATGTGCCGCCTGAGCCGACGGCCGAGACGAAACCGTCGACCTTGCCATTCGTGTCGTCCCAGATCTCCTTGGCCGTCGTTTCGATATGCGCCTGGCGGTTCGCGACATTGTCGAACTGGTTTGCCCATATGGCACCGTTCGGGTCGGTCTTGGCCAGCTGCTCAGCCAGGCGGCCGGAGACCTTCACGTAGTTGTTGGGATTCCTGTACGGTACGGCGGGCACTTCGACGAGTTCGGCGCCGAGCAGCTTCAGCGCGTCCTTCTTCTCCTGGCTCTGCGTCTCCGGAATGACGATGACGGTGCGATAGCCGAGCGCCTTGGCGACGACAGTCAGCCCGATGCCGGTGTTGCCGGCAGTGCCTTCGACGATGACGCCGCCCGGTTTCAGCAGCCCCTTTTTCTCGGCATCGCGGATAATGTAGAGCGCGGCGCGATCCTTCACCGACTGGCCGGGATTGAGAAACTCCGCCTTGCCGAGGATGGTGCAGCCGGTCGCCTCGGAAGCTCCCTTCAGCTTGATGAGCGGAGTGTTGCCGATCGCCTCGATAACGGATGGATGGACGGTCATGGAATCTGCCTCTGTGGAACCTGTAGTTTAGGAACGGTCTTTTCCCTTCACAAGGCTGGGTTGGCAAGAAATGCTATTCCATGCCTCCGTCTGCCGGGGCAAAATTAGACTTCCCGCCATACATCGCGCCTCGCGCCGTTTCCAGCCCGGTGACCCACGGATTGCCGCCCGCGCGGCGGCCGCTCTCGGAGCGCCTATTCAGCTTACCGAAAGCCATCGCCTGATCATCGGCGATCTAACCGGCCGAAAGCAGCCACAATGGTATGGTAAAGAAGCTAACCGAAGGTCAGCGGGGTATTATGCCGTTCTTGAGGAAGTCTACCATGCGCACTTTCATCGCCCAGCCCGAACATGGAGTAGCTTGGATTTCCGGCGCGAGTACAGGAATCGGCCACGCGCTGGCGCTGAAACTGGCGGGCGAGGGGTACAAAGTCGCGGTGACCGCCCGCAACCATGAAAGCCTCGCCGAACTACAGGCCGAGGCAAGCGGTCTTTCGGGCAGCATCATCGTTCTCGATGGTGACGTGACCGATCCCGAAGATATGGAGCATGTGCTCGCCTCGATCGAATACGAATACGGCGCGCTCGCGTTGGCGGTCTTCAACACGGGCGTTTACGTGCCTGTTCATGCGGAGGAGATGCACCGCGCGGATTTCGAGAAGAGCTTTGCCGTCAATCTCTCCGGTGTCGTCAACTGCCTTCTGCCGGCCGTCCGGCATATGAAGGCCAAGGGGCAGGGGCAGATCGCCATCGTCTCCTCCGCTGCCGGTTACGGGGGCCTGCCGACCGGTGCGGCCTATGGGGCGGCCGAGGCGGCGCTGATCAACATGGCCGAAAGCCTGAAATTTGATCTCGACAAGATGGGCATCCGCATCCAGATCATTTGCCACGGCTTCACCGAGAGCTCGTTGGCTGCCAAGAACCGATTTCCGATGCCGTCGCTGGTTTCACCCGAGAAAGCCGCGGAGCAGATTGCGGCGGGCCTCAAATCCGGTCGCTTCGAGGTCAATTTTCCGAAGCGCTTCATCCTGATGCTGAAGCTTCTTCAGCTAATGCCTTACGGCCTCTATTTCCGGCTGGTGAACCGCTGGACGGGGTGGCGCAACCGTCCGCTATCTTCGTCCGGTCACCATCCGGCGACACCGCATCCCGCGGAGTAGTGAATGGCTCGAGCAGCAGGCGAATCGTTCCTGCCTATGCCTTGCATCTTCTCTGGCGCATTCCTGCCGATATTTTGCTGCGGACCAATCCAGAAATTCGAGGCGCTGGAGCCTTGCGTCTGGCGCGCAGCGTCATACCTATATATGCGTCCAATGCCCGCCTCATAGAGGTCTAAACATGAGTAGTATCAACACCGTCATACGGTCGATCGTGGCCGTGCGCTCCATAATTCCGGAAGATGCCTTCACGGCAACGACACTCGGCACCCGACGGGAGGGTAGCGGTGTGGTCATCCGGGAAAACGGGCTGGTGCTGACGATTGGGTATCTGATTACCGAGTCTGAAGAGGTTTGGCTGACCCGCAACGACGGGCATATCGTTCCTGCTCATGCGCTCGCCTATGATCAGGAAAGCGGCTTCGGCCTGGTGCAGGCGCTTGCGCCGCTTGACCTCCCGGCGCTGGATTTCGGTAACGCTTCCAAAGCTAACATCGGCGATCCGGTGGTCCTTGCCGATGGTATTGGCCAGTTCGTGCAGGCGAACATCGTCGCCAAGCAGGAATTCGCCGGCTATTGGGAGTATTTGCTCGACGAGGCCATCTTCACCACGCCGGCTCATCCCTCATGGGGAGGTGCGGCCCTCGTCGATGCAGACGGCAAACTCCTGGGCATTGGCTCGCTTCGCCTGCAAATGAGCCATGGCGGAGAGGTCGCGGATATCAACATGGCGGTGCCGATTGACCTGTTGCCACCTATCCTCGACGATCTGCTGAACCGGGGCCGTGTCAACAAACCGCCCCGGCCCTGGCTTGGGGCTTTTTCCGCCGAGAGCAATGGCGATGTGGTCGTCATGAGTGTTGCCGAGGGAGGTCCGGCCGCTGAAGCCGGCTTGCGCCAGGGCGACATCATCTCGGAGGTGCGGGATGGGGAAGTTGAGGGGCTCGCCGATTTTTACCGCAAGGTGTGGAAGAGCGGTCCTGCCGGCGCCGAGATCCCGATGCGGGTCTTGCGCAACGGCCGCGAAGCATGGCTGCGCGTCAAGTCGGCCGATCGCAACAGCTTTCTCCGCAAGCCGCACCTGCAATGACATCAGCACCAATCCAGCGGAGACCGCGGCAACAAGAGCGAGCGCTTGCGAGGTAGGCTATGGAAATTCGCGCCGCCACACCCGATGAAGATGCTATCGTTGCGGGCCACTATCTGCGGATATGGGAGAGCTATGGTACGCCCGAGGATCATTATCGGCGCGATGCAATGTCTCGGATCGAAACCTTCATGGAGGAGGGACGCGCGCAACGCCGGCTGAGATCCTTTCTGGCTGTCGCCGATGGCGCGATTGCCGGCTCCTCTTCCTGCCAGCTCCATCAGTCGCCGTTTCCCGAGGTGATAGCCCCGCAGCATCGGTTGCATGGCTATATATGGTCCGTCTACGTCGACGACGCCTTTCGCCGCAAGGGTATCGCTCGCGCGCTGACAGCGGCAGCTGTCGACTATCTGAAGTCGATCGGTTGTACCACCGTTGTCATTCACGCCTCGGACCCCGGCGAGCCCGTCTATCGCTCCGTCGGCTTCGAACTGGCCAAGGAAATGCGCTTGAAAATCTGATAGCTGTTCTCTTCCGTTCAGCCACCGGCGCCGGGCGGCGCATCGTTCTCGAAAACCTCCCGGTACTGGATCGTTTGAGCTTCGTCGGTGTCGAGGGACGAGCCTAGCGGCCGTGCCAGCCGCACACCCGGACCGCCCGAGCCGGAGTAATCGCCATCCAGGAAGGCGATGCCGGCAGCTTCCAGAGCAGCCTGGATCGCATCCATCGTCGATTGCTCCATATCGATGCCGTTCTCAACACGATCTAATGTCGTGGCGGCGATGCCTGATCTGGCGGCAAGATCAGGCACGCCCCAGCCCAGAGCGGCACGCGCCATTTTGACCTGTATCCCCCTCATATGTACCTGCGCAAATTGGTGGTCGGTGGTCGGCATTTGATGCCGCATTACGATACGACAAACGCAACCTGGCTGCACCGGTTCCATATCGCACGCGAAAGAGGAGAGTTGAAAGCCTACCTAAAAAGAGTGGCTGCAACTAAGGCGATCACTCGAAAAGAGGGCGGCCTCTACCTCTTGAACCCAATTCGACGCACCCGATATTTTTGAATATGCATTGGTATATCGCGAAAGGAGGAGTGATCATGTTTATCAATGACGTCCCTTGGCGAGTTCCAGTCGCAATCCACCTGCAATGCGGACTTGAACGGACATTTCATACCGCCTTCGACGCCCTGGATTTTCTCGAAAACGAATGGCCTTTGCGTCATGGCGAGCGATATGATCGAGCAATCGACAAATGCCGTGGAGCGATCAGCCGGGCAGTTCCCGCGGAAGTGGCGCGCGAAGCCTTTATCGCGGCTTGCCTTGAGGCGGGGATGCCCGCTGTCGGGAGGGGCGTCGCCTCACGCACCGAAGTGCCGCCGAAAACCGCTACCAGGGCGTAGTTCTCCCGGATACTTGCTCGGTTCTACGGTCATTGGCTCTGATCGATCTGTGCCGGTCGTCTGTCGGCATAGTCAGGCTTTGGAGCCAGCAACGCTCCGATGACGATGACGCAACCCGCCGTGATGATGGCGGCGATGTAAAATATGAATGCTAGGCGCTCTCCGTTGGCGGTCATGGCTAAACCCCCTTGATCTCGCGGATACAACAGCGAGCGCCCATGATTTGTTCCTTGTACCGGCGATGGTTCCGCGGCAGCCGGAACGACTCGCCCGCTGATTCGTTGAGTCGCGTGATTCGTCGGAGTATTTCGTCATGCAAGTCGATGATCGAGCCTTCCAGCCGGTGAACATCAAAGTAGGAGACCGCTTTCGCGTGGTGGCAACGGTCGCCGATGCCTATCGGCTCATGGTGACCGAATGGCCCTTGAAGGAAGCGCCGGCGCTCTATCGGGCCGAAGTCACTTGCCTTGACGCGTTCAATGACGTGGCGACGCCCGAGGACGTTCGCAAGAAATTCCTGATTGCCGCCAGCGAGGCGCACCTGCAATATGTCGTGTGAGACGCCATCGAAGTCTTGGCGCTCGTCCCTGGGACGCGTCAGTCGGCTTTGGCGAACCTGTCTCCGGCTGCGTATGCTTCCGCCTCCACGCTGATATAATTGTAGATGTATCGCTCGGCGAATCCCTGAACGCCCCATTCCTTGTACTGCTGGACATGCTTTAGTTCATGCGCCCATAGCGCTAAGCTGCGGGCGCCTTCTTGATTGGCGAAAATGACGGTGTCGGACAAGGTGACGGCATGCGCGCCGTTGCCGAGCGCCAATTTGGCGATATTCCATTCTCCTCGCTCCCCGATCTTGTATCGGACTCGATCGTAGACATAGGAGGGATACGCCGATCCGAGCGCCACGCGAACCCGGCGAGGAATACCAGACGTGCGAGAACTGCGAGAAGCATCGCGAGACTCGGTGATCCATTGGGCGAGCATCGGTCCAACTAACACGGCCGCAAAATTCCTCCCCGTCTGACTGACGACGCGAAGCGTATTTTTGCTCTCCCGCATGGGATTGCCGCTCAAGCTGGTCGAGTACACTGAAAGAATTTGCCGGAGGGTGGGCAGGCGGGGAGCCTCGGCGTTTGCCGAGGGCCTCACTGGCGACTGGCTTCCGCTCGGATCAGACACGCGCTTCTGTAAATCCGGTGCCGCACCGCCGTGAACCAAGCTGAATGCCATGACGAGCGTCAGGAGAAGTTCCATGAACGTGGCCCTCTGAATATTAGATAGACCGAACGCATGCCTCGAGGAAAGCAAAAACAGCCGCGCTCTAATGATCGCCTGCCTCGTGATGCTTTCCGAATTGGCTATTCGGCGCTCCAGTCGATGAGAGGCGTCGCATATGCGAGCATCAATGGGTGGAGAGGGTCGCCTGCGTCGGTGAAGCCGAACGCCTTGACCGGCTTTCTGGCAGCAAAGATCATCGCTTTCATGTCGTCCAGGCGAGGCCGTAGCCTGCGCGGAAGCTTGAATCGGCTGCCCCAGCAGGGCACCAGAACGTCAGCCTCGGCAATGATATCAGCAAGATAGGCATCGTTGAGAGGGCCGATCGGGTCTGCCGCCGCGGCGAGCTTTTGGACGTTGCGGGCGCGCAGGCCGAAGGCGTTGCCGACGATGTATCGGGAGCCGCCATTGCGCACCGTGAAGCCGCTCCACTTCATGACCGTCTGATCGTCTTCTTCGCCGTCGGCCGTTGATCCGTTCACGCCGAAGTAGGCGAAGACCAGGCCGGTGCTGCCGAGGATCCGGTCGAGCCGCCAGCGGTAGAGGCTGCAATCGGAGATGGCCGCCGAGCCTTGCGTGAAAAGGTCCCTCATATGCCGGCTCCCCGATGCGCTCGTTTTTTCGATGGTGCGGGTTCCGCTTGCATATTCAGACCGTTGAACGATCCATGCAGCAACGCTTTCCTCTAGTCGTTCGAAGAATCTCCGAATTCGCCGAACGCTCGCTCAATGGGTGAGCGGCGAGGGCAAAGAAATGGAAGGCAGGCGGTCGCCCTTGATGAAGCTCTTTAGCCGCCTGAGATAGATCTTGGCTAGAGCGCGGGCCGTAAGGTGTAGGGGCATTTCCGTCTGGTTCAGCAGCAGATCGGTCCATTGACGTTTCCAGACATCGTTGAGCTCAGGATTGTCATCGTAGCGTGAGATAGCGTGCCCGATTCTGATGCGGCTATCCGGCACTGTCGCTGACGCCAGCGCGATCGAAGCCGGCACGATGTCCTCAATGTTGGTTTCCAGAACAAGAAGCAGAGACGTGTCGCCTCCGCGCCGCGCAGATATGGTGTCGAGGAACCCGCCTGCCTCGTCGATTAGCTGACTTAGCACCTGCTGCGCCGTGGCGGACGGATCGGTCAGCCGGGAGGCGGCGAGATTGCGGTAGTAGACGAAGTGCAGCTTATCTCTTGATCTCAGGGCACAGCGAAAGCGGTCAAATCGCCGGACCAGCTCATCATGTTTGCTGGTCGTCGACATCGGATTGGTGTGGATATGCAGGACGGTCGGATAATCGCGGTAGGCGACAACTTCAGTTGTAATCTTCGAATGGTTTCCGGGCATATAGGAGTCAGGTGCGCAGACCTTCTGAAAGTCATCCTGGATCATCTCGGTAACGGATGCGAGACCGCTATCAAGATTAAAGAGCCAATCAAACGGGTAGGATGCCTTTTTCAGGCCCAGCTTTTTGATCATCATCGCGGCGTTGCATGCTGCGCCGAGCGAAATATACTGATGCCCCATAATATTTCCCTCCCGCTACCTTTTATATCATATGAGCCGACCTGGTGGAGGCTCGACTTTTCAGGGTAGGCGGTGTGGTCCCCTTAACTTGGGCTCGGACATTTCCCTTCGCCTGACAATCAAGAATTTGCGCATCTTATCGCGCATGGGCGCGGCTCTTGCGATGGAGACCGCGCGCTTTGGCTTCATGCCTCCAAGAAATGAGGCGGTCGGGTAGTATCGGGCCTAGCCTGACGTCCAAATGGCTCAGTTGGTAGCCGATCTATCTGTCGTCTTGCACTTCGCGAACGAGCAACCGGTGGCGCTATAAGCCGAAGCAGGGAGTGGGCCTGAGATTTGAGCTTAGATGACGCAGCCTCAACCTCACCAGTCGGTGCCTTTCCGGATTTAAGTTCAGACGCGTCATTCCGAGGATATTTGCTGACGCCGTGGGCATACCTGACACCCTACCGGTAACCATCGCCATCGCCATCACGACCACGATCGCGGTCGCGATCACCTCGAGATAATGACGACCCTTCCAATCTGTCCAGCATCTGCAAGAGGAGGTCGGCGCAAACCTTTGTCGGTTCGTCATCGGCGCACTTGATGTCGATTTTGACGTCGCCATCCTGGATGTAGAAATGCGCGGCCTTTGATGGCGGCGGCAGCCGGCGATCACCCCGTCCCCTGCGCCAATCAGCGCGCGGGCGGCCCTCATCTGAGGGACTTGCTTGCGGCGCCGGCGGATTGGATTCGGGCGCCGCCGTTGTGTTGCCCGGCGGCGGAGGCACCGCATCGCTGGGTTGCTGGGCGAAGCTTGCGCCGGTGGACAATGCCAAGGCGACGGCCGAAACGGAAAGGATTGTTTTCATTGATGGGTTCCTCAGATTTCCTACGTGAAGGAACGCGCCGCACCGAGGTTGGTTGCAGCAATCACTGAAACGCAAATGACGAACACCGGTGACAGATCTAACAATGGACGCCATCGTGGATGGCGGCTTACCACCAGTAGCGGTAGTCTCTTTCCGCTGATGACTTCCCCATCAAGTAGCCGAGCGCAAAGGCCATGGCTCCAATCCCGAGTACGAGGCTCGTGGCAGTATGAGGATGATCTGCTGCTCCTGCCGCCACAGCGCTTGTTTCACGCCTGAGCGCGCCGGCGGCAGTCTGCGCTACCTTCCGGGCGCCGGTCGCTGGTTCAGTCGGCGTGCCAGTGAAGCCGGCGTCGAGATCGTTGGGCATGTCGCTTCTCCCTTGATTGGATCAAAGAGAAACTGACTACGGGGCGCGAGGTTCCCGTTTTCCGACTGGAGGCGGAGAACGCCTGGCCAGCATCCATGTGCAAAAAAGGGCTTTCCAGAAGGCGGGTAAGGAAAGCCCTTAACCTTTGCCGCAGGATGCAGAACGTCTGCGCCTCAGATCGATCAGAGCATGGATTATTATTGAGTCGGTGGAAATCGGACTGAAGCCCGAGCCGAAACGGACTTTAGTCTGGTTCTCCAGGAAAAATATCTGGGCGTTGGCCTCCATCGCGCATGACAAGGAAAATAAGCGCCAGCCCGGCGGCGCGCCGAGGCTCACCTGAAGCATGGCGCCAAGTGGGCTCCGCGAAGCCTGACTGCTGTCACCCACCGCGCGAGGCCATGTATTGGACGTGTAACGCCGCGAGCGTTGTCCGGTTGCTGATCTCCAGCTTGCGGTAGACGTTGTGGAGATGGATTCCGATCGTTCCCTCGGAGGCCCCTAGCTTTTGAGCAATCGTTCGGTTCGATAGTCCACCGCATATCAGAGCGGCTATCTCCCGCTCACGAGCGGTTAGGAGCTCGAATTTTCTCAAGTCCGCAACATCGGGTGTCTCGTTGGCCTTGGCTATAAGTTCTGCAGGCAGCCATTTCTTGCCACTTGCGACATGACGCAGGCAGTCGAGCAGCGCTTCGGGCGCGTATTCCTTCAGCAAAATCCCCCACGCCCCTATCGATATCGCATCGGCGATCTGGGCGCCACTCATCGTTGCCGTGAGAAAGACTACCTTCAATCGAAGCCGGTCTTCCTTCAATGCCCGCAACACCTCGAGTCCGCTTGTCCGTGGCATCGACACGTCAAGCAGCGCGATATTGGGCTTGAGGTCGCGAATGAGCGTGAGTGCGTCCGCTCCGTTGGCGGCCATACCCACCACCTTGAAATCTGGGGCACTCAGCAGAATTTGCTGGAGCCCACCAAGGAGCAAAGGATGGTCGTCGGCAAGAACCACGGAGTAGATCAAAGGGCCTCCGTAATTCTCGGTAAATCAATCTGAATTCTGATGCCGGGCGTGGTGCGGTAAACCGTCAGATCCCCTCCAAGCTTGCCGACGCGCGCCGAGAGCGATGAAGGTCTTGGATGCGTCGTACCGCTGGGCATTCCCAATCCGTCGTCAATGAATTCGACCTGTAGGCCGAAGTCGGTCTGACTGATCGACATGCGGAGCTGTGTCGCGTGCCCGTGGCATACCGCGTTTGCGGCCGCCTCTGACATAAGCTGTTTGATTTCGTGAACCATCCATGTGGGTACAGCCAACTCGAGCGGCCTAATCGAAACCTCGATTTGACAATTCCATTGCTGTGACAGCAGCCCGGCGAAGCCTGTCAGCGTGTGCTCAAGGGAGATAATGGCCGGGCTGCCGACGGCGCGATTGTTCTCGACGAATTGGCGGACGCGCCGCTGCTGTTCGAGGATCAGCGAGCTCACGTCATCGAGTTGGCGTTTCCAGTCGTTTCCTGCAGCCTCACCGGCAAGCTTAAGCTTTAGCCGTGCGGCAGTGAGATCCTGCAGCACGCTGTCGTGCAGGTCGCAAGCTAGGCGCACACGCTCCTCCGAGCGGGCGGCTTCAGTTGTTTGTTGTATCAGCGCGAGACGCTCCAATTCAGACCCCAAGCGTGTCGCAATGATCTGCGTCAGCGCGCTCCCTTCGTCAGGCCGGCCGGGAGAATTGATGACGAAAACACGTCCGCGGTAGCGAACGCTGGAAAAGGACGCAGCAGAAATCCGCCGAATAGGCTCGCCTGCCACTCCTGCGAATTCAGGCAGGTCGGCGATCAAATCGGTCAATTCCTCGTCGGCCCTTGGCGACGCTGCCGCATCGTCTTCATTGCGCGGCCGCTGGAGATCGTGGCGGCGCCAGAAATCCGCGTTTTGAGCCCGAGCCAAGAGAGACGGTCATTGGCAATGGCATCAAACGGCCATTCAGCGAGCTTAGCCAATCGCTGACGGCTGCGTTCCCGGTAGGCACCGAAATAGCCGAGGATGACGGCGGAGAAGACGAAGTAGGTCGACCGCATGATGAACAGGTTAAGCTCGGACTCGCCATCCCTTAAATCGGGCAGGCCGACGATCAATTGGACGACCAGCAGAATGGACGCACCGAATGCCGCTCCCTTCAGGCCCCAGCGCATCGTCATCGCGAGGAGAACGAACGGTAGAACTGCGAAGAAGGGACTGGTGAGTTCATCCGTCAGGAGCGTCAGCCAGACGAGGATCACAACATCAATAACGTGAATGAAAATATGGACAAGGCTGATGTTGTCCAATGCCTTGCGGATCGGAAAGATGACCAGCAGCACTGAGAAAAGAATATAAAGGCTTAATATAACTCTTGATTCATGGAGTGAGACCGGCCGGGTAGGATCAAGATAGATGGCGAGGATTGCAAAAGTCGCGGTAACCAGCCGCCCAATGCCGATGAGACGCTCGGGCTCCACGCCCAGCAGCCAATCTCCCGCTGATCGAGCTAGCCGCTTTATCATGTTGTTCGATCCGGCGGGAGCAACTCCTGCTTCCCGGCCGCAATCCAGGCTCGCCATGCGCAACTCCCCCCGAATTGTTGAAGGTTATTTTAGCATATGCGAATTCTTTTTTGAGTACACGCGAATCCCTAGAAAACAATCTAGCGAGAGCAATGTGGTAAAGTCGTCGCCTGGAAGAATAGAAGTGGCGTGGCTTCGCTCTCGCGTCTACTTTCGTCGTTCACCCACAGCTTCCAGGCCTTCACGATATATGAATTAGCCCCCGAAAGGCCCGGACATGCTCCACCACTTAGCTAAGTGGGTAGGAGTAATGTTGGTAATATGACTA
>NZ_JBNDHT010000059.1:0-36461 GCF_056755115.1 Rhizobium sp. SVR5-2C
CAGGTTGACATAATCGACAGTGGCCCGCTCGCTCGGATTGAGGTTCGGCAGGATCGCCTCGCGGACCGTGGGAGACACGGACCTCGACACGTCGGGGCGCATCGACCGGCCGGCCTTGCTGGATCAGATCGCCACGATGCTGGCGGTGCGGCGGCAGAGGCGCTGGTTGTCGGAGAAGGGCATGGGCGATGTGTTGATCGCGGAGAGGATTCCGATCTTGCCCGCGCGAGAGCCGCGGCCGAAATAGTCCTCAGCTACGGCATGGGGCCGTCGCTGCGTTACGTTGGCGTATCCGGACGCCACTAGATCGAAACTGCGATCAATACCGATCCTGAGGCGCGTGCGGAAATCGATCGGATACTACGGGCTGAGCCTAATCGGGCGCTCAAGATCCTCGCGGAGGAACGAAGCCTGCTCGATTGTCTGACCAGCGGGCTCGTAACCCATGGCTCGGTGTCGCCGGAGGCTTTTGAAGCCATGCAGGTCGAGCTCTCCAGGGCGGCATGAGCTCGGAAATGCTGACATCGGGAACAGATGCAAACAGCGTGATGATTTGCCGGTGTAATGTCCCTAGTTCGACAAACGCTAAATTAAATCGCTTTCCGGGCACTCTAGAGCAAGTCACGGACATCGGCGATGACAAGCGTCGAGAGAAAACTGAAAGTTTGCGTCAGTTGCGACAAAAGAAAGACGATTGACCTAAATGACAGTCTCTAACTGGAACACTTCGGGCGATCTGAGTCTGGTTTCAATTCCTGAAGGTGACTCACTGCGGTGTTTTGCAGTGCGGACTAATATATGACTTGGTCTTCGGACCCTAAGTCGATCGGCACATCTTTAGAGAGCATCTTCGGAGGCCGTTGCTCTTCGGTCCAAGCTGCGGAGTAGTTCTTGGAAAATCGCACGCATCCGAGGAGCGCACCTTCCTGAGTGCGAAAATCGTGTTCAACTCGGCAAAACCTGCAACCAACGGAGGCTGTTAGAGCCCATCGGGAATACATTGCCGGCAAAAGTTGAAGAGCAGTGTTACGCCACGCTGGACGAACCAGCCTTGGCCGCATAACTCAAACCAAATGATCTCCGGCAGAGCCGGGGCGGTTACTCGATCGCTTCAAACGGATCGACCCTACGTTGCGTAGCTCGCAGTAGGTTCAGCTTGGTCTAACCCGTCTGCAGCGCCTAGCTTGAGCCTGAATGATTTCGAATGTAGGAGTGTTTTGAGATTTCTTAAGACGACACGCAAATGGCTGCGGAGAAAACTATGCCGGAAAGACTCGATGAGGCCCCGCAGATGACTAACTCAGCGATCGCATTTCATTTTTTTACGAGCAAGATTTTTTTTGTAATATTTGCGGCGTTCGCCACAACCATCATTTTGGCAGGCGTTGTCGGCGAAACGCGTTGGTATCTTGGTCGTGCTACGTGGTTCTTTTCACTTTTGGCGATCTTGCTTCTCGTCTTTTCCGATGAAAAATATCACCGCTCGCTTCGGGAAAAACTGACGCGCTTTGCGAGATTTTTACAGGACCGTGGCGCGTTCGTATCAAATCCTATTCATGAGTCACCGAAATTCGCCATTTTGCGATTTGCGTTCGGATTTTTTATCGTGGAGCGGGCAGGTTGGGTACTCTACTATTTGACAGACTCAGATTGGACAAAGTTCACCATTTGGTCACTGTCCCTCCTATGCCCCCTCATAGGAACCTTCATCGCACTCGGACTTTTTACGCAGTTCTGTCTTGCGTTCCTCGTTATCTTCCAATGGGGTGTTGGTGACAGGCTGCTTGGGACATCTACGCTCGGAAATAATATCGGCACGACCTTAGCTCTATTGCTGATGCTCTCCAATGCGGGCGCAAGATTTTCTCTCGACGCCTGGATAATGAAGTCGAACCGATCCTTTCGACATATAATTTCATTCTTCTATTACAAGGACGGTATTCCGTCAGCTGATACGCTTCAAATCGTCAAATTCATGATGCTTACAGCTTATTGGTGTACTTGCCTGTACTCTCTTGCGATGCATCTGAACGAGCCAGCTTGGATGACGGGTGTTGCCGGGCCATTGTTGCTGACGAATAATTTCATGTCCCGCTTCTCATCCGAGTTCGCACACTTGTTCTCTATGGGAACATTGCCTGTGTTTCTCGCGAGATTGTCTTTATGGGCGATGCTGCCCTGGTATCTTTTGATTGTACCGTTCGTGATCCTTGGAGGGTGGTTTCGCCGATATGTCATCGTGTGGGGCGTGTTATTCTTTTGCCTAAGCAAATTCGTTCTTCAGCTCGGGTGGCTCGCTGAATTTGAGTTCATCTTTTTTGCCGGATTGTTCTGGCAGAAAGCATTCATAGCCGGACCTAAAACCCTTCACGTGGCCTACGATGACAGATGCAACCTTTGCGACCGGACAGTTCAGTTCGTGAAGTTCGTCGATATTTTCCAACGGGTGGAGCTACGGCCACTCTCGCAAAACGCGCGGTGGCTTGCCGAGGTTGGGATCGATCCGCAGGATGCCACCAAAGATCTTTATGGTGTGGATATCTCGTCAAACGCACCTCCGGTTAAGGGATATGATTTCTATCTTCTCTTAAGTCGCTATGTCTTGCTATTGCTGCCAGCCTATCCCTTCTTGCTTCTCGGAAGCTTGCTTGGCGGACGTGCCGTGTATCGCTTCATGGCTGACCGACGCACTAGAATGTTCGGCGTTTGCCAAATCCCATCAAAGAAAGTCGATTATACGGAAGGGTATTCCAGAGCCCGCCGCGATACAGCGATAGGGACTGGCGATCCGATCGTTCCACTCTTCGTGCACTTCAGCTTTTTTGCCGTGGCGTTTTTGATCACGTTGCCAACCCCTTATCTTGATAGTTACAAGCCCGCGATAGTCGCGAAAATACAAAAGGTCTTATCCAAGCCTGCGCGATCCGTTATTTTTTTTGGCACGACACCGATCAACGTTTTTAACGAGACTGATCTGCGAATGGCTGAAAATTGGTTTACAATATCTTCGGTCAATCAAAGCGGCGAAGAAGTAATTTTGCCGATCCTCGGCAAAAGCGGGGAAAGGTTAAATGGGCATAGATCTGACAGGGTATATTTTGGACATACCGTGCGTATAAGGCGCGCAATGATCGGTGCCGAGGGCTGCCAATTCGACAAATTTAGAACAAGCTTGGAGTACTTGCTCGAGGGATTTCGAGTGGTCAACGGCACGCACATCTACCGCCAATACCACCAGCCGCTTCCTGACGCCGAGGAATTGCAAAAGGGCAATTACATACCCAAGCAACGTGAAATAGTGTGCGAAGCGACATTTGATCCTGCATGAGAGGCGTGAGTTGAGCGGTGCCTGGCAATCTTGGTGTAGTTTCGGGAATTGCCTTGCCATAGCTGATAGTTTCCAGGCGCCGCAAACGCGCTTGGGCCTTTTGCCGCCTTCGCGGAAAGCGGGAGCCTGCCTTCCTCCTTTTACGACTTGCATGCGGCGACGAAATTGCGCTATTGCCAACCGCCTAGCGACCAGTTGCGGGGGATATCGCTTGACGGAATATAGCTATGTGTGTCCCGCGTGCGGCTCAGCGGATTGCAAAGACCTGCCCGTCCCGCATCTATCCCGTTCAATGATCAGTGATGGCCGAGTTGTATCGAATCCTCTTAAGCGCCGTTCTTGTAACAACTGCGGACATGGTTTTCATACGCAGAACTTTTCAGAAGAGCAAATAAGAGAGATTTACAGCGACGACTATTCGATCGGCCTACGAGACGCGGCTGCCGAGGTTGCGCGCTCCGTCGAATATGGCCGGCAAATAGAAGCTTTCTTGGCGTGCCATCTAGGGAGGAAGGCCGACCTCTCCAAAATTATAGAGTTCGGATGTGGTAGCGGCACGCTACTCAATCACCTGACTGACAATCTTGGCGCTCAAACTGCGACCGGAGTGGAGCCTAGCTCCAAAGTAGCAGCATATGCCCGCTCGATCGCGGGACGTCGGGTTTCTATCCACGAGGGTTTTGCCGAGCAGTTCGAAGAGAGACCGCGCGGGTACAATCTTTGCTTCTCCGTAAACGTCATTGAGCACACACATAGTCCTCACGGCTTCCTTCGAGCATGCGGACACGCCATTGATGAAACGGGAATTATCCTTGTGGTTTGTCCCGATGGAGAGATGGTGGGATCGGAGTTGCTCTTCTACGATCATATATCGAACTTTACACCAGTCTCGTTGGCGATGATTGTAGCGGGCGCAAATCTCCGAGTGGTTGAGAGCTCTCCTTTAACGGGTAGCCTACGGGGCTTTGGGATACATCTCTTGCAATCGGGCGACGCCGACCTTGAAAATAAGAGCCGTGGCTTTGAGCTTCTTTCTGAAAAGCGTGCTGACTACTTGAACACCTGGAGCAAAGTGCAAGACGCGACTGATTGGGCGCTCAAGGGCCGGAAATACGGCATCTTCGGCACGGGCGAGTATTCCGATCTTCTTCATGCCTATAGCCCGTCCGTTGTCGAAAATGCGGAGTTTTTTGTAAGAGACCGACCGGTAGAGAGCGATTTCTACAATAAACCTGTTGTATCGACTGAGGACTTCTTGAACTTTCCAAGAATGCCCCTAATCGCGGGCGTGCATGATCGAAGCTGGCCGCTTGTTCGGGAGCGTTTCGAATCGGAGGGTGTTCCAATTTTCCATTCCTTTGAAATTGCAAAGCAGGATGCCATCCGATGACCGAAATTTCTCGCTACGGCGTTATTGCAACAACTGAAGCAAAAGACATTTACGATGTTCTCGCGGAGGAGGTCCGACTGCTGGGGTACACCACGCTGGACTCCGGATTGACCAGCGCTGAGCTCGATGAACTCTCGCAGTTGTTCAATAAGGCGGAATCAGAATACGACACCGACGCATCTGCACGAGGCTATGAACTCGACTCGATTAATGAACGCGACACAGTCCGACTTCTGCCAATCATCTGCCCGAATTTCTGGAAAGTCGTTTTCAACGAGCCACTTCATGAATTGTTATCACGGCTTCTTGGCGGCTATTTCATTTTGAACCAGGTGAATGGTCTCATAAACCGTGGAAACCAGCGCAGGTATCACCAAGCGCAATACCATAGAGATTTGCCCTATCAGCATTTTACAAGCTCTCGTCCGCTCGCTATCAACGCACTCTTTGCGTTAGATGATTTCACTATCGAAAATGGCGCCACGCGCGTGATTCCTGGAACTCATCATCGTGAAGCATTCCCCCCCGATGAGGTTGTTCGGCGTTTGGAGAGCCAAGTTACCGTCAAGCGGGGAACATTTATTGTTCTAAACTGCATGCTTTACCACGCGGGCAGCACGAATCGGACTGATAAAAATCGTCGAGCCATCAATCACGTCTTCACGATTCCCATGCTGCGTCAGCAGTTCCATATTCCTTCTGTGCTGGGTGAAGCTCCGGACTTTACAGACCAGCAAAAGAAAATACTTGGCTATGGACTGGAAGAATTTCGCTCAGTTGACGACTGGTTCAAGTCTCGGTTGCCGAAAGTCAAATGAACTCCATGACCCGTAAGCTTTCCATCGTTACGACCTTATACAGGTCCATGGACACAATCGAAGAGTTCATCCAACGTGCCTTGGCCGCGGGAGAGGCGGTGGCGGACGATATCGAAATTGTGATTGTCGATGATGGTAGCCCGGACGGTTCCGCGAATATCGTGCGAAGGTGGGTTGAGCTTGACCCTCGGATATCGTTGGTGTGCTTGAGCCGAAACTTCGGGCATCATAGAGCGATGTTCACCGGCTTGGAACATGCTCAGGGTGATTTAATATTTTTGATTGACAGCGATCTCGAGGAGCCACCCGAATTGCTTTCGGAAATGGCGCGGGTGTTGCGCGAAAAAGCCGTTGACTGCCTCTACGGGCTGCAGGAAGGCCGGAAAGGCGGCCATGTTGAGAGGATATCAGGACGTCTGTTCTATTGGCTTTTTTCTGCTTTGAGCGAAGTCCGCATTCCTGAAAACGTATCGACAATACGATTGATGACCCGTCGTTATGTATCCACTCTACTTAGTTTTCGAGATAAGAACCCCGTCTTCGTTCCACTGAGCATTCTTGCTGGCTATCCCCAGGCGTCTTTCACTTTTGTCAAATCCAGCACATCGGATACAACCTACTCGTTGGGACGGCGGATTGCTTTAACCGCCCTTGCGATCACGACGTTTTCTGCAAAGCCGTTGATGTTGATGCTGTGCTTCAGTCTAGTGATGGCTTTCCTAGGTATGGGCTACGGGGCGTTTGTTGTTCTGCGCGCGCTGACAGGGCCAGTCCAAGACGGATGGTCTTCGCTTATGGCGGTCGTCGTCTTTTTCTTCAGTCTGAACGCTGTCTTTACCGGGCTGATGGGCCTTTACGTAAAGCAGATCCTGGAGGAGGTGAAGGATAGGCCTCGCTCAATTGTTCAAGAAATCTATTCTCGACGACGTTCCGATGCGAGCGAGCGTTCGCATGTGGTAACGAGTGTCACCAGAAACGACCAGAACCGGCAAGACAGTGCACCGGTATGTCACAAATGAGAGCGCTTGCCGAAAGATCTTTTTGATCGACGTTACGGCCTGATTAAAATGAGATTTTCCTGATGAAGAAGGTCGCAATCGTGCAATCGAATTATATCCCGTGGAAGGGTTATTTCGACCTGATCGCGTCTGTGGACGAGTTCATTTTGTACGATGAAGTACAGTATACTCGGCGAGATTGGCGGAACCGTAACAAAATTAAGACGCCGCAGGACTTAAAGTGGCTGACTGTCCCCGTCAAAGTAAAGGGCAAGTATGCGCAGTCGATTCGGGAAACCGAGCTAGATGGCCAGGCTTGGCGGGAAATCCATTGGCGCAGTCTCGCAAGCAATTACGCCAGGGCACCGCATTTCAAAGAAGTTTCGCAACTTCTGGAACCTGTCCTGCTAACGGGTGACCAACTTTTTTTATCCGACCTTAACCGGGAGCTCTTGCAGCTTGTTTGCTCGTATCTCGGCATTACAACGCCTATCCGGAACTCGTACGAATTCGAGCTGAAGGAGGGCAAGAGCGAAAGGCTGTTGGCGATTTCCGTTGAGGCCGGGGCGCGGGTGTATGTTTCTGGACCTGCAGCGCGGGACTACTTGAATGAGGACTTGTTTCAGGGAGCAGGTATCTCTGTCGAGTGGTTTGACTATGTCGGATACCCCGAGTATCCCCAGCTCTGGGGAACCTTTCAGCATGGTGTCACTATATTGGACTTGCTCTTCAATTGCGGACCGGAAAGTGGCTCCATGATGAGGTATGTGCGCCGCTGAAGCTGCTGACCGCCCCTCGGGCGTCAGCAGGCCGGCGTTTGATTGCAATGGTCTGTCGAGGTCGGAGATCAGAGTTTGGTAGGATCACTATTTCTTTCATCGGCGCGGTTGGTATCTATCTGAAGATTTTTTCGGAGACCAAGCAGCGCCCGTACACAATCGTGGGATACATTTATGGTCGGAAACAAGGATGACATCCTGAACGAGGTGGCGAGTTACTACGCCGGCCGGATCGCCGAACACGGCCAGACAGCCGCAGGCGTAGATTGGAACAGTCACGCTGGCCAGGTCATGCGTTTCAACCAGTTGCTCAAGGTCGTCGATCGCTCGCAACCATATTCGATCGCCGACATAGGATGCGGGTATGGCGCATTGCTTGATCACCTTTCAGAGCTACGGCATGCCGTTCGTTATGTCGGTATCGACATCGCTCTTCCGATGATTGAAGCAGCGCGTTCTCGTTTCGCTGAAACGGCGGAGGTCGCGTTCAGGTTAGGCAACACGCCAGGTGAAGTCGTCGATTATTCTGTAGCCTCCGGCATTTTCAATGTGCGGCTCGGGCGGACTGACGAAGAGTGGCTTGCATATTTGACCGAAACCCTGGACATGATGGATGCAACAAGCCGGATAGGGTTTTCTTTCAATTGCTTGACATCCTATTCGGACGCCGACCGGATGCGGCGGGATCTCTATTATGCCAATCCGCTGGACTTATTTGATCTTTGCAAGCGCCGTTATTCCCGACAAGTGGCTTTGTTGCATGACTATGAGCTATACGAGTTTACGATGATTGTGAGGAAGCAGCTATGACGCGGAAGCTCATCATTTTCGGGACTGGTGATATTGCCCAACTCGCGCATTACTATTTTAGCCATGACAGCGAGTATGAGGTAGTCGCGTTTACCGTTGACGCAGGTTACCTGACGGAGCGAGAGTTTTGCGGTTTGCCGGTTGTTGCTTTCGAAGAAGTCGCTGATCGCTATCCTCCTGCCGGCCATGCGCTTTTCGTGGCACTCAGCTATGCCAAGCTAAACCTGATCCGCAAGCAGAAGTTCGAGGCAGCGCAGGCTCTTGGTTACGATCTTGCGAGCTATATCAGTTCCAAGGCTACTGTGCTCAACGAACATGCCTTCGGCCGCAACTGTTTCGTTCTCGAAGACAACACCATCCAGCCATTTTCGCGTATCGGCGATAACGTAACACTGTGGAGCGGTAACCATATCGGCCATCATTCGCATATTGGGAGCCACACATTCGTTTCCTCACATGTGGTTGTGTCCGGTGGCGTTATGATTGGTGAGCAGTGTTTCATCGGGGTCAATGCGACACTTCGCGATCACGTGACGATCGGAGAAAGATGCGTTATTGGCGCCGGAGCACTCATACTGTCGGATGCCGAAGCCGACGGGATTTACGTATCTAGCGCCACTGAACGCTCCCGTGTTCCCAGTTCAAAACTGCGCAAGATATGACCGATATATGGATCAAAACTGGACTGCTTTTCGAACCGTCGGGGATTCATCCTAAGCTGACGAGCCACGCCGCTAACCCGCTCGCACTTCACCTTGAAGGTGACACATACCGGGTGTTTTTTAGCGGACGTGACAATGAGAATCGTTCCTCTGTTGGCGCTGTCGATATCGATGTCGTGACACGAGAAATCATTTGCGAGCACAAGCTACCTTTCCTGATCCACGGCGCCGGCGGCAGTTTCTTTGAAGCGGGCATCAGTATTGGCAACTGTTATTGTGTAGACGCCCAGCGCTATATGCTGTTCATGGGATGGCAGAGGCCGCCGGGGGGGCATTGGCGAGGCGATATCGGACGCATAAAGGTTCGACCTGATCTAACGCTTGAATTGGATGCTGACGTGCCGTTCATGGCCTCGGATGAGGAAGATTCAGTCAGCCTTTCCTATCCGTGGGTTGAAAAGGCCGACAACGGAACGTTCAGAATGTGGTACGGCTCTACCGTAACCTGGGATGCGGGGAACGGTGAAATGCTCCATGTCATCAAGTCTGCAAATTCGAGGGATGGTCATATATGGCACAAAGAGGGAGTGACTATACCGTATGAAATTGGCAAGGCGCAGGCATTCTCCAGGCCTACGGTGCTTGTTGATGCGGCGCGTGGTTACCGGATGTGGTTTTCCTATCGCAGTGGTCAGGGCGAAACCTATCGGATTGGATATTCTGAAAGCCGGGACGGAATCACATGGACCTTGAAACTAGATCAGGCCGGCATCGGCCTTTCCGAGAAGGGCTGGGATAGCGAGATGGTCGAGTACCCTTACGTGTTTCGGCACAGGGGCAATACCTATATGCTATACAATGGCGACGGATACGGGAAGACGGGTTTCGGCCTGGCCATTCTTGACGACAAATAAAGTGGAGCAGGTCTGATTCTATCTAAAAATAGTATGCTACAGTTGGTTCGATTTGGCTTCACTGGTCTAGTCACAAACGCTCTGGGATATGTTCTTTACCTCATAGTCACTTTTGTTGGGGTTCCACCAAAATTAGCGATGACTATACTTTATTTTGTTGGGGTCTTGATGGGGTTTGCCGCTAATCGGCGCTGGGTATTCATTCATGCTGCGGATCAGCAGAGCGCGATAATCAAATATGGAATCATCTATAGCATTGGCTATGCGCTGAATTACAGCATCCTCTATATCTTTGTGGACAGGCTCCATTATGCCCACGCCTACGTGCAAGCGTTTGGTATAGTTGCCGTGGCCGCATTCGTATATGTAGCTTCCAGCATTTATGTCTTTCCGTCCGTTAGCAAGAGAAAACAGAACCCGTGAGCTTCCGTTGTTTGGATTGTGGAACGAAATTCGATAGCGAAGCCAGTACACCTCGTTGCCCCACTTGCCGTTGGGAGCCTAAAAAAATAGACGGAATAACAGCTTACTCTCCGCAGTTTGCTAACCAAGGCGGCGGGTTTGAGGCTTCTTATTTCAAGGTTTTGTCGGAGTTGGAGGCGACGAATTTCTGGTTCCAATCCCGAAACGATCTCATCTTATGGGTTCTGAGCAAGTATCACCCAAATTTTCGGTCCTTTCTGGAAATTGGCTGCGGAACGGGTTTTGTGCTCTCCGGTATTGCGAGGAAACATACCAAAGTACAGCTTTTCGGAAGCGAGATATTTATTGAGGGTCTGCATTTCGCTTCGCAGAGATTGCCGACTGCGCGGCTGATGCAGATGGATGCGCGGGTGATCCCCTTCGCCGAGGAGTTTGATGCCATTGGCGCATTTGATGTTCTTGAGCACATCGAGGAGGATGAAACCGTCCTGCAACAAATGCACGCTGCACTGAAACCCAAAGGGACGCTCCTAGTGACCGTTCCGCAACATCCATGGTTGTGGAGTCCACTTGACGATTATGCTCACCATTATCGACGGTACACAGCCAGCGAACTAAGTAAGAAGGTTACTGCCGCAGGCTTCACCATCCTTCGCGACACCTCATTCGTTTCGCTTCTGCTTCCGGCAATGCTTGCTTCGCGTTTGCTAAGCCGAAATAAATCAGTTGCCGAAATCGACGTTCGAGCCGAGATGGAACTTCCAAGCCTGCTCAATAGCGCTTTCAGATGGATATTGCGCGCGGAACGCGCTCTCATCAAAAGTGGTCTCGATCTTCCTTTGGGTGGTTCAAGACTGCTCGTGGCTAGGAAGACGTGAGTCTGGAACTGTCCTTTCCCATTTTTGCTTGCGTAAAGAAGGTATTTATCCAATCAACGTCGGTCGTGTCGCCGCGATCGGTGAGGGGAGACATGAATGAAAGCAATTCTTCTTGCTGGTGGCGCTGGCTCGCGTTTGTATCCTCTTACGCGAGTGTCCAGTAAGCAGCTTCAGGCTGTGTTCGACAAACCTATGATCTACTATCCTATCACCGTTCTGATTGCGTCGGGGGTCAGGGAATTCTGTATTATTTCAACGCCTCACGACTTGCCTCGGTATCAAAATTTGCTTGGCGATGGCAATCAATGGGGAATAGCGATCCAGTATCGCGAACAGCCCCGACCCGAAGGGATTGCGCAGGCATTCTTGATTGCCGTTGATTTTGTGGGTTCTGATGATGTGATCCTGATGCTCGGTGACAATATTTTCTCGGGGGGCGACGATTTTCCCCGGGCGGTCTCCAGTTTTACGGATGGCGCAACAATTTTCGCCTATCACGTCAAGGATCCCGAGCGCTATGGTGTGGTGGAGTTCGACCGAAACGGCAAGGCGATCTCTATTGAAGAGAAGCCCCGGCACCCTAAAAGCAGCTATGCCGTGCCGGGTGTGTACATCTACGACAACAGCGTGCTGGAGATTGCGAAGGCGGTTAAACCATCCGTTCGGGGCGAGCTTGAGATAACAGATGTCAATCTGGAGTACCTGAGGCGTGGCAAGCTGCAGGTGCGGCGGTTGAGCCGGGGCTTCGCCTGGCTCGATGCCGGCACCAGTACCGCTCTGCACGAGGCTTCTTCCTACATTGAAGCCATCGAGCGGCGGCAAGGCGTGAAAATCGGTTGTCCCGAAGAGGCAGCGCTGGTGAGAGGGTTCCTCCGTATTGATCAGTTTGAAACCTTGATTGAGCACATGCCCGCATGCGAGTACAGCGAGTATCTGCGCGGTGTCGCCGACGAGTGGCACAGGCTTCAGGGGGATAAGCAGTGAGTCAAAAAATCCAGTTCAACCGGCCCTTCATGACCGGTAAAGAGTTGTATTACATTGCCGAAGCCAAGTTCGGCAACATGCTTGCCGGTGACGGGCCTTTTACCAAGCGTTGCCATGAGTGGCTGGAAAACAAGAGTGGATGCGACAAGTCGCTGCTGACGCACTCCTGCACCGCCGCACTGGAGATGGCGGCATTGCTTCTGGACATCGAGCCTGGTGACGAGATCATCATGCCCTCCTACACTTTCGTGTCGACCGCCAATGCGTTTGTGCTCCGTGGCGGCATTCCGGTGTTTGTCGATATCCGAGAAGATACTTTGAACCTGGATGAGCGCCTCATCGAGTCAGCGATCACCTCGCGCACTCGCGCCATCGTCCCGGTCCACTACGCGGGTGTGGCTTGCGAGATGGACACCATTATGAACATCGCCAAGCGGCATGGCCTCAAGGTTGTGGAGGATGCGGCACAGGGCGTGATGGCGACCTACAAAGGGCGAGCGCTGGGCAGCATAGGCGATCTGGGGGCGTACAGCTTTCACGAAACTAAGAATGTAATTTCGGGCGAAGGCGGAGCCTTGCTGGTGAACGACCCCGCGCTGGCGGTGCGCGCCGAGATCATCCGTGAGAAGGGCACCGACCGCAGTCGTTTTTTCCGGGGTGAGGTGGATAAATACACCTGGCAGGAGGTAGGCTCTTCGTTCTTGCCGGGCGAGTTGATTGCGGCCTTCCTGTGGGCACAGCTTGAAGAAGCCGAGCGCATTACCAACGACCGCTTGGCCATCTGGCAACGCTATCACGCGATTCTTGAACCGCTAGAGGCCAAGGGGTTGCTACGCCGGCCTATCGTGCCAGATGAATGCCAGCACAATGCCCACATGTACTACGTCTTGCTTGCGCCGGGGATTGATCGTCAGAAGGTGCTCAATGAGCTCAAGAGGAATGACATTTTCTCGGTTTTCCATTACGTGCCCCTGCACTCTTCACCGGCTGGAAGGCGGTATGGCCGCACGAAGTGCGAGTTGGAAGTGACCACTGCTCAATCTGAAAGGCTAGTGCGTTTGCCGCTGTGGGTTGGCCTAACTGCTGAAAAGCAAGAACACATTGCTAAGGTTTTGATTGATACCATCGGCTGACCTATCAGGAGGATACAGGGCGAGCGACAATCCTGGTCATTGGCGGAGCCGCTTTATGGGCTCGGAGGTTATCCGCTGAGCCAGCGAAAACACCGGCGGTTTCATCGTCAACTTGGACAAAGTGACCTATGCCGCAAAGCTCATAAACTTGGGCGCGGTAGACAGCCGCACCAGTACACATTCGAGCAGGTTGATATCGCAGGCCAAAAGAAGCTCCCCAACAACCGAGAACAACAATGGGCATCGACCGGTAGATTTGTAAGGCTCCAGCTTCGACCCGGCATATTGAAGGTGCATATTCGCCTTTTTCATGGATTGGCCTCAAGAAAGACGGACAGGAGCATGCAGTGACTATATTGAGCAGCCTCCTAAGAGGAACAATGCCGAACATTCAGAGGACGGAGTATCGGCGTTTTCGAGCAATTGCAGTCAGTGAGAAGGAATTGTTTGCTGACCCAATAGCCTTTGGAGGCTGCAGAAATGTTCGATAAGGTAGACAGCCCTGGGTTGCTGGAGGAGGTTAGCCTCTCGCGGAGGCAGAGCGATTTTCTGTTTCTAAGTCTTTTTCTCTCAACGATCGTAACATTCGGGGTCGGCAGTCTCCTTATGTGGGACGCTGCTGTGTTTTGGCCGATGCTTCGTGTGTCCGCGGTCTGTATCGGCCTAATATCGTGCTTTTATATTGTGTCGCGATTTATGGACGTCAGTATTGGGTTGCTTACCTGTTATGCACTGATCTGCTTGGCCGCGTATACCAATAGCGAATGGTATAATGGCGTACTTTTCCTTGGGTTGGCGATCAGCTTCGTTCTATCTTGTTGTCGCCTGGCAAAGATACCTGATCCCGCCGTAGTGATCCGGCAGTGCCTACTTGCGGCGGTTTTCGCGACCCTATTGTTTGTCGGCACCAGAAAACCGTATACTTTTTTTGATATGTCTACCCGACTTAATGCCGGATTGTTGCATAAGGATACCCTTTTTCACGCCAGCATTGCGTCTATGTTGAAAAATTATGGGATAAGTTCCACGGGTCTCAATGGCCTCGTAGATGTCCCATACTATGTCCTCTCGCATTATCTAATGGCGGGCTTAAGCGTCCTATCTGGGGTCAGCGTGCTCGAGGTTTACGGCATCGCCCCCTATGTATTTTTCGGGCCGATTCTTCTCTTCGCTATCGTCTATACCTCCGCCGTGGTTGGCATGAAAACCGATAAGCTTTATCAGGCTTACATTGCCGCTTGCTTACTTCTGTTCGGCGTCGTCTTCCTCTTCAAGAAGTGGTTCCTGGTAAATTCGTACTTCATTTCAGAATCACATCTTGTTGCATTGGGTCTCATGCTCGTGGGCATGCCGTTGCTTTTCAAGAAGCGGTTGGGATTGCTTGATCTCGTGGTTGTGTTCGCGTTCGCGGTGTCAATTGCCAATGCAAAAGCATCGGTAGGGCTTATTTACTGGGGTATCTGGGCCAGCAGGATATTGTTTCTGCGGGTTGATCGGCGCCTCTTTGAGGCTGCTGTGTGTATACTGGCGATGGCCGCAGTCTTCTGGACGGTTTTTGCAATAGCCGCGAATTCCGATGCTTCTAAAATTGAACCGTTTAACTTTATTTCCGATTACTCTTTCTGGGGATACTATATCCGTCTTTCCAAATCTGAATGGGCGGCTGGAGACATTGCCGTTTTCCACCTCGCCGCCGCGGTGTTTTCGGTTGTATCGTTTTTTTCTATACACTTTTTTGTTCCAATTTGCGCCATTGTCGTTGGATGGCAAGGAGGTGTATCGAGGGAGATAAGGCGGCCCAGTTCGTTGTTTATGGTCGGCAGTTTGGCCGCTGGAGTATTGATTGTCGCCCTCTTCAAGATACCAGGTGGATCCGCTTATTATTTTACAAGCGTTCCGTTTTTCGTAGCTCTTCCTTGGTTTCTTTCATCGGCGATCAACACTTTGAACATTCAGCTCGCGGTTGGTGCTCCGCGCCGCCATGTGACTAGGGTAATGGGAGCGGTTATCATCGTCCTCTTCTTCACCGTTGGTTTTAGGGATATTTATCGTGCGACGCGTTTGCATTGGCAAAACCGTGACGCCGCAAACCCGCTTATTGGTCAACTAACGACGTTAAGGGATACTTCTTCTAAGAATGCCGTGTTTCGGCTGTCTGCAGCATCCCCGTCGCGGGATACGCCTGTCGCTCAGTGCAGCGCGCAGCCTTTTGTGTATCCCGCCGTCACAGAAAGAGCGTGGATCGATGTGATCGTTTCCGGTGGCAAATGCGATTACTCCAATTACGGCTTTTCCATGTATGGAATTTCGAGCGATGGTGACGTTGTCGCGGGTGCGCCAGTTCTTCGACGTGAAATGTATGTGTTAAATTGGCCCGAGTGAGAAGGAGTAGTCGACAATAACGCGTAGGTTCTAATGGGACGGCAATTCGACCGGACGAAGTCCTAGTGCCGGAAAAACGTCGGGAACAAGCCGTTGATCGCTGTGGCTAACTCTTAACGGGGCCTTTGGTCGCAAGTTTTGCGTGACACAACCAGTTTGTCCCAATCCAGAAATAACGCAGGAGTCGGCTATTGCTGGAGCGGAGACTGCATCTTCGCTGGCGATGGTCGATCGTCGTTTCCAGCCTGCAGGTTGCCGACTTCCAGTTCACGCAGGGAATGAAAACATGTACGTGACGGCGACGGGCACTTTTATACCTGACGGTTGGGCAAAACGGGCATCGGATCGCGCGGTTCTTCAATGTTTTCTTACATTGAGAGGAAACGGAAGCGATTCCGTAGGCCAACTGACGCAAAATTACTAGTCTCTGTGGGCTCAGGCCCCCCGCAACCATTCTTCCCAATCTCGAAATACCGCAGGACCCGGCTATCGCCGGCGCGAAGACTTCATCTTCGCTGGCGATGGTAGCTCGTCGTTCGCAAAGCTCACCATAACCTGAAGGCCGCAGCGCCAAATCCGGCCCAAGCTCTGTACCTGGGACCATCGCGCAAGGACGGAAATTATTTCCGCTACTGGCGCCCTAGGCGGACATAGACCCCAACCTTCCTTCCAACGTGAACCGCTGTTTCATACCGAAACTCGTAGCTCCACCCATATCGAAGCTGAATCGGCTGGGCGCTCTCTGCGAGTTCAGCGGCGTGGAGAGCCGCATTGCTGCGCGCGCCAGCTATGCACTCCATCGCGAAGATGTAAAAATAGGTGGAAACAGCAACCTCTGATTACAAAAATCACAATTACGGTTGTGCTCTGTGGATAAGATGACACACGTCCTCCCAAAATCTCAGGAGCGCAATATTTCCATAGCGATATAGACGTAAGTCCGCCTACATTCTGCAGGCGCAAAACCGGCAAGAACGGTTGTTGGGGAAGGGTGCTTTGTACACGCAAAGCGCGGGGTGAGAGGAAACATTTCTCGACATGGATGGCGTCGTTCCGCAGCATCACGACTCCGGTCTTCGTGCGCTCTGCGGTATTGCTGCATTCTATCGAATTGCTGCAGACCCGAGCCAACTCCAACACGATCTGGCGCTGAAAGGGCGAGCAGCGCAACCGATCGATATTCAGCGCGCGGCAAAGGTCATCGGCCTCAAGGCGCGTGTCGTTGATCGCGTAACAGAACATCGGCTCCGCACGATGCCGGTGCCTGCCATCGTCAAACTGCAGGGTGGTGCGTTTCAGGTGCTGGGTGGGCTCAATCCCTCCGGAAAATATAGGCTCGTAGATCCCGTGACACGCGTTGATCGCGAGATCACACCCTCGGAAATCCTCGCTGAAATCGGGTCATGCGTGATCCTCGTCGGCCGGCGGCTCGGCGGCGAGGGGTCCGATCCACGGGAGTTCGGCTTCAAGTGGTTTCTACCGTCTATTTGGCGATATCGCAAACCACTCGCTCATGTGCTGATTGCTTCGCTGTTCGTGCAGATTTTCGCCCTGGTCACACCTTTGTTTTTTCAGGTCGTAGTCGACAAAGTCCTGACGCACAAAGGCTACTCAACGCTATTCGTACTTGTCGCTGGCATTGCAATCATCGGTCTCTTCGACGTGGTCCTGCAATATCTCCGAACCTATGCCCTGGCGCACACAACCAACCGGATCGACGTCGAACTTGGGCAACGGCTGTTTCATCATCTTCTGCGGCTGCCTCTCGGTTACTTCGAGACCCGCTCGGCCGGTCAGACAGTCGCTCGCGTGCGCGAACTTGAGACCATCCGCGCTTTTCTGACCGGGCAGGGACTATTCTCGGCACTTGATCTCATTTTCACTTTTGTCTTTATCGCTGTTCTTTTCGCTTATTCCTGGAGTCTGACGCTGATCGTCATTGCCGCCATCCCGATCTACATCCTGATCGGCCTCCTAGTCCGGCCGCCACTGCGGGAATTCGTCAAGGAGAAGTTCAACCGGGGTGCCGCCAGCCAGCAGTTCCTCGTCGAGGCGATCGTCGGCGTCCATACGGTGAAGTCCGCAGCCGTCGAGCCGGTCATGCAGGCGCAGTGGGAAGAGAAGCTCGCCGCCTATGTCAGGACGGCTTTCGACACGACGCTACTGAGTGCTGGCGGACAAAACCTTATCCAGTATGTCAGCAAGCTTTCCACGGCTGCGCTTTTCCTCTTCGGAGCCAAGGCCGTTATGGATGGCGAGCTGTCGGTCGGCTCACTAGTAGCCTTCAACATGATCGCGGGACAGGTGACCCAGCCGGTTCTGAGGCTGTCGCAGCTTTGGCAAGATTTCCAGCAGGTGCAGATCTCCGTCGATCGCCTCGGTGATATCCTGAACACGCCAATGGAGCGCCAGCCGAGCGCTCGCGTGGCGTTACCTCCGCCGATGGGGTTGATCCAGTTCCGAAACGTGACCTTCCGCTATCGGCCAGGAACGCCTGAGGTTTTAAAGAACATTTCTCTCGACATTCATCCCGGCGAGGTGATGGGCATCGTCGGTGCATCCGGTTCTGGCAAATCGACGTTGACCAAGCTGGTGCAGCGGCTCTATCTCCCGGAAGAAGGGCAGGTCCTGCTTGACGGGGCGGATCTTTCCCAGCTCGATCCCGCCTGGTTGCGCAGCCATATCGGTGTCGTCCTGCAGGACAACCTTCTCTTCAATCGCACGATCCACGACAATATCGCCTTCTCCAACCCGGCAATGCAGCGCGCCCAGGTGATCGCCGTCGCCAAGCTTGCGGGGGCGGACGAATTCATCACGCGGCTACCCCAAGGCTATGACTCGATGATCGAGGAACGCGGGGCCAACCTGTCCGGCGGCCAGAGGCAAAGGATCGCCATTGCCCGTGCGCTTGCGACGAATCCGCCGATCCTGATCTTCGACGAGGCGACCAGCGCACTCGATTACGAGAGCGAACGCGTCATCCAGACGAACATGCATCAGATCACTGAGGGCAGGACGGTCATCATCATTGCGCACCGGCTTGCCGCCGTCAGGCCGTGCAGCAGGATCATCGGCATGGCGGACGGGCGGATCGCGGAGGTCGGCAGCCATGACGAACTGCTCAAGCGCCCAGACGGGCTCTATGCGCGGCTTTGGGCCCTGCAGAATGCGAGGGGCGCCGCATGAAAGATGCAACTGCCCAAGCTGTTCGATATGCCGGCCGTCCGCCGCCGGCAAAACGATCCGATCACGAGTTTCTGGCGCCAGCACTTGAAGTTCTGGAAACGCCGCCTTCGCCCGTTCATGTGGCGCTGATCTTGATCATTTGCGCCTTCGCCACAACGGCGTTGATCTGGTCCTATGTTGGCCATATCGACATCATCGCCGCCGCACAGGGCAAGATCCAACCGACCGGCCGCGTCAAGGTCGTACAGCCGTTGCTGACCGGCAAGGTGAAGGCGCTTCCGCCCCCAAATGGTGCACATGTTAAGAGAGATGATATTCTCCTTGAACTTGATCCAACGGATGCCATTGCCGATGAGACGGATGCCGCAAAAGGCCTGGCGTCTGTGCGGGCCGAGGTCCTGCGTCGGAAAACTGTCGTTGAATATGTTCGTTCACAGGAGAAGGACCAGCCGTTCCCGATGATCTCTTGGGATGCAGGCGTGCCCGATGAACTGCGACGCCGTGAAGAGGGCATCCTCTTGGGTGATTTCGAGCAGCACCAAGCGGCGGTTGCCTCGCTTGATGCTCAGAGGCATCAGAAGGAAGTGGAGCGCGATCGTCTCATAGTGACAGTTGCGGCTCAGAACTCCCTGGTCGACACGCTAAGATTGCGTGTGACGATGCGCAACGCACTTGCTTCGAAAGAGGCCGGCACGATGGCGAGCGTGATTGATGCAATGCAGACCCTGAAAGAGCAGGCGACGCAGCTTGCCATGCAGGAGGGCCAGCTTGCAGACGCGGGGGCCGGCATCGAGGTTTTCGCGCGAGAGAAGGACAAGGTAACGCGAGTGTTCCTAAGCGATCAACTTGGACGGCTCGGTGATGCGGAACGTCGGGTCGAAGAGTTGGAGCAACGGCTGGCGAAGGCAAAAAATTCTCGCGAGCAGATGTCCTTGCGCAGTCCTATAGACGGCACGGTGCAGGCATCCTCGATTACGAGCGTAAGTCAGGTGGTGACGGTCGGCCAGGAGGTCATGCGTGTTGTGCCCGACGGCAGTATGTTGGAGCTTGAAGTTTACGCTTTGAACAAGGATATCGGCTTCATCAAGGTTGGCCAGGACGCTGTCGTCAAGCTCGAAGCCTTTCCCTTTACGCGCTACGGAACGATCCCAGCCCGTGTCACGAAAATTGCGGCGGATGCGATCCCGGAACCCGACGCCGCACGCCGCGAAGGCGATGCCGCAACAAGACAGGTTGAGACCACGTTCGGTGGCGCCGAAAGAATGCAGAACCTTGTGTTTCCGGTCACGTTGAGTTTGGAGACTGATCACATCTCAGCAGATGGCCGTGAGGTAAAGCTCAGCGCGGGCATGGCGGCGATTGCGGAGGTTCGAACGGGCGAACGCAGAATACTGGAGTACGTGTTTTCGCCCTTGGTTGAAGTCGCAGCGGAGGCGATGAGGGAGAGGTAGTCGCCATCGCGCGACGGCATTCAACCTTGGCGGTCCACACTGGTTCTCGAATGAATGGCAGGGCCGCTCTCATGGAGCGGAGGGAATCGACATAACGCACGGCAGAGTGGAATAAGCAAACGGGGGTTTGATGACAGGCATTAGTAGTTCCACCAGGAACGTGAGCTTGACGGGAGACCAGAAAATTGACGGGGTTATCAGCGGCTATGCCTGGGACGGAACGATAACCTATGCGTTTCCCACCATCTCGACATCGTACTCCTATAACGGCGAGAAAGATTACAGTTTCTCTCCGATTTCCTCACAACAGCAGTCCGCTGCCTTGTTCCTTATGGAACAATCCTACGGAAACACGGCAAATGACGGTTTCTCCGTAGAGGGATTCACTAACGCCAACTTTGCGGCCGGGGACGTGGACACCGCATCGGTGCGATTCGCTCAGTCGTCGGATCCCACTCTTCCGACGGCAGGGGCCTATTATCCAAGCAGGGACAGCAGCGGCGGCGATATCTGGTTCGGGACGGAATATGCTGGCACAGAAAATGATTATCGCTTTCCGAATTTCGGCAACTATGCGGGACACACGCTGGCGCATGAACTGGGTCACGCTCTCGGTTTGAAACATGGTCATGAACCGGATGGCAATCCAGCGATCGTGCCCAGCGCCTACGATTCTATCGAATATACGATCATGACCTACCGCACATATATCGGAGACGATGCGAGGGGTTACGAATACGAGCAGAATGGTGCGCCACAATCCTTCATGATGCTCGACATCGCCGCCCTGCAGGAAATCTATGGTGCGGACTACACGATCAACAGTGACAATACCACCTACAGGTGGAATCCGAATGAAGGGACGACCTATGTCAACGGGGTAGCGGCCATCACGCCCGATGACAACAGGATCTTTGCAACAATCTGGGACGGCGGCGGTGTCGACACCTATGATCTGAGCGCTTATACCACCCGCCTTAAAATTGACCTGCGACCCGGAGGCTTCTCAGTCTTTTCCCAAGGCCAGTTGGCCTATTTGGGAGGTGGCCCTAATAATGGCTTTGCTCGCGGTAACATTTTCAACGCGCTTCTTTATCACAACAATCTTGCGTCACTGATCGAAAATGTTCAGGCAGGCTCAGGCAATGACACGATTATCGGCAACGAGGTGAACAATACCCTTTGGGGTAATGCTGGAAATGATTCGCTTGACGGTGGCGCCGGCGCCGACATGTTGATCGGGGGCGCTGGTTCCGACACGATGTCGGGCGGAGTCGGCGACGACATCTATGTGGTCGATGTTGCGACCGACGTTGTGATCGAGAACCCGAATGGGGGAACGGACACAGTCCAGACGGCACTTGCGAGTTATACCGTCGGCACCAACGTCGAGAACCTTGTCTATATCGGCACCGGCAACTTTACAGGAACTGGTAATGCGCTCGCCAACACGATAACCGGCGGCTCCGGCAATGACACACTGAACGGGGTGGCTAGTGCCGATACGCTGATCGGCGGCAGTGGCGACGACACCTACATTGTCGACAACGCTGCCGACGTCCTGATCGAAAACGGCGGCGAAGGTATCGATACAGTCAAAACGGGACTTGTCGCCTACTCTCTAGCGTCCAAGGCGAATATCGAAAACCTGACCTACACAGGAACTGCCGCATTCAGCGGGACGGGCAACGACCTCGCCAATACGATGAAGGGCAGCGGGGGAGCCGACATCCTGGACGGTGGCGCCGGCACCGATACGTTGATTGGAGGTGTTGGTAACGACACCTACATCGTTGATGATTTGGCCGATATCGTTAGCGAAGCCGCCAATCAAGGCAGTGATCTGATCAAGACGGCGCTTTCCGTTTATGCGTTGACCAGCATCGCCAATGTCGAGAAGTTGACCTTCACTGGAATCGGCGATTTTGCGGGGACCGGGAATGCCCTGGCGAATGTCGTCACCGGTGCTGCCGGCAACGACACGCTGGATGGCGGGGCTGGCGGTGATACCATGCTCGGCGGCACGGGCGACGACATTTACATCGTCGACACCGCCACCGACGTGGTGACGGAAGTGGTTGGCGAAGGTAACGACACAGTGAATACCGGGCTTGCGGCGCTGACGCTTGCCGCCAATGTCGAGAATCTCATTTATACCGGAACCGGCAATTTTACAGGCACCGGCAATGCGCTCGCCAACACGATCACCGGCGGCAATGGCGACGACACGCTGAACGGTGGGGCGGGAGCCGACACGCTGATCGGCGGGACCGGCAACGACATCTATGTCGCCGATAGCGCTTCCGACGTGATTGTCGAGAATGACGGGGAGGGCACCGACACGGTTCGGACGGCGTTGGCAAGCTATACGCTTGCCGCCAATACCGAGAACCTGACCTACACCGGCAAGGTGGCATTTGCAGGCACTGGAAACGCCCTGAACAATACGATCGCCGGTGGTGCCGCTGCCGATACGCTATCGGGTAGCGACGGTGACGATACGCTGGACGGCAAGGCTGGCGCCGACATCCTGATCGGCGGCACGGGCGACGATACCTACATCGTCGACAACGCCGCCGACGTCCTGACAGAAAATGCCGACGAGGGCACCGATACCGTCAAGACGGCACTGGCCGCCTACTCTCTTGCATCCAAGGCGAATATCGAAAACCTGACCTACACTGGAACTGCCGCGTTTACCGGTACGGGCAATGCATTGAACAACATCATCGCGGGCTCTCTCCTGGCTGCGAATACGCTTGATGGCGGTGCTGGGGCGGATACGCTGCGGGGTGGCCGTGCGAACGACACATACATTGTCGATGATCTAGCCGATATCATTACCGAAGCCGCCAATGCAGGCACCGATCTGATCAAGACGGCGCTTTCGACTTATGCGTTGACCAGTATCGCCAATGTCGAGAAGTTGACCTTTACCGGCTCCGGCGATTTTGTGGGAACCGGGAATGCCCTGGTCAACGTCATCACCGGCGGTGCCGGCAACGATACGCTGGATGGTGGCGCCGGCGCCGACACGTTGATCGGCGGCGCTGGCAACGACATCTACATCGTTGATAACACCGCCGACGTTGTCACCGAAGCGGCCAATGCGGGCATTGACGAAATCCGTACCTCGCTTGCGACCTATTCGATAGCCGCACTGGCCAATGTCGAGAACCTTGCCTACATCGGTGCCGGCAACTTCTCGGGCACCGGCAATGCACTCGCCAACACGATCACCGGCGGGGCCGGCAATGACGCGCTGAACGGTGGGGCAGGGGCAGATCTCATGATTGGCGGCTTGGGGAACGATACCTACATCGTCGATAATGCAGGCGATACCGTCGCTGAAGGCGCTGATGGCGGCATCGATACCGTCAAGACGGCGCTCGCCAGTTATATGCTGGCTGTCATCGGCGATGTGGAAAACCTCATCTATACGGGCAAGGCAGCATTCACGGGTATCGGAAACGGGCTCGATAACGTTCTGACGGGCGGTGCGGCCGCGGACAAGCTGAGTGGCGATATTGGCGATGACACCCTGATTGGCGGAGCAGGTTCCGACGCAATGTCGGGAGGGTTGGGCGATGACACCTATGTGGTCGATGTTGCGACCGACATTGTGATCGAGGGCCTGAACGAGGGGACGGATATGATCCAGACGGCGCTTGCGAGCTATACACTCGGCACGAATGTCGAGAACCTGACCTACACGGGCACGGTGGCGTTTATCGGCAACGGCAATGCCGCGGCGAACGTCGTTGTCGCTGGAGTGGGGGCTGATACGCTTGACGGCGGGGCGGGTGCCGATACGCTGATCGGCGGCGCCGGCAATGATACGTATATCGTCGATACTCTGGACGATGTGGTGGTCGAGGCGTCCGGCGGCGGTACTGACGTCATCAGGACCGATCTTGCGAGCTATTCGCTGGCGGCGATCGCCAATGTAGAGAACTTGACCTACACCGGAGGCGGCGGTTTCACCGGCGCCGGCAACACTCTCGACAACGCAATCACCGGCGGGGCTGGCGGTGATGCGCTTTCTGGTGGCGCTGGTAACGATACGCTGAATGGCGGGGCCGGAGCAGATGCGCTTTCCGGCGGCGCCGGCAACGATATCTATGTCGTTGACAATGCCGGGGACACGGTCACCGAGTACGCCGACGAAGGTATCGACGCGGTGCGGACAAACCTCGCGAGCTGGACACTCGGCGCCAATGTCGAAAACCTCACCAACACCGGCACTGCGGCCTTTTCCGGCACCGGCAATGCGCTGAACAACGTCATGACTGGCGGGGCGGGAGCCGACACGCTGAAGGGCGGGGCGGGCGACGACACTTATATCATCAGTACCGGCGATATTGTCATCGAGAATGCCGACGAGGGCATCGACACGGTGCAGACGAATCTGGCCGCCTATACGCTGGGGGTCGATGTCGAGAAGCTGATCTCGACGCGTGCGACCGCCTTTATCGGCATCGGCAATGCGCTTGACAACGTGATCAAGGGAGGTGTTGCGGCCGACAGGCTCACCGGTGCTGCCGGCAACGACACGCTGGATGGCGGGGCTGGCGGTGATACCATGCTCGGCGGCACGGGCGACGACATTTACATCGTCGACACCGCCACCGACGTGGTGACGGAAGTGGTTGGCGAAGGTAACGACACAGTGAATACCGGGCTTGCGGCGCTGACGCTTGCCGCCAATGTCGAGAATCTCATTTATACCGGAACCGGCAATTTTACAGGCACCGGCAATGCGCTCGCCAACACGATCACCGGCGGCAATGGCGACGACACGCTGAACGGTGGGGCGGGAGCCGACACGCTGATCGGCGGGACCGGCAACGACATCTATGTCGCCGATAGCGCTTCCGACGTGATTGTCGAGAATGACGGGGAGGGCACCGACACGGTTCGGACGGCGTTGGCAAGCTATACGCTTGCCGCCAATACCGAGAACCTGACCTACACCGGCAAGGTGGCATTTGCAGGCACTGGAAACGCCCTGAACAATACGATCGCCGGTGGTGCCGCTGCCGATACGCTATCGGGTAGCGACGGTGACGATACGCTGGACGGCAAGGCTGGCGCCGACATCCTGATCGGCGGCACGGGCGACGATACCTACATCGTCGACAACGCCGCCGACGTCCTGACAGAAAATGCCGACGAGGGCACCGATACCGTCAAGACGGCACTGGCCGCCTACTCTCTTGCATCCAAGGCGAATATCGAAAACCTGACCTACACTGGAACTGCCGCGTTTACCGGTACGGGCAATGCATTGAACAACATCATCGCGGGCTCTCTCCTGGCTGCGAATACGCTTGATGGCGGTGCTGGGGCGGATACGCTGCGGGGTGGCCGTGCGAACGACACATACATTGTCGATGATCTAGCCGATATCATTACCGAAGCCGCCAATGCAGGCACCGATCTGATCAAGACGGCGCTTTCGACTTATGCGTTGACCAGTATCGCCAATGTCGAGAAGTTGACCTTTACCGGCTCCGGCGATTTTGTGGGAACCGGGAATGCCCTGGTCAACGTCATCACCGGCGGTGCCGGCAACGATACGCTGGATGGTGGCGCCGGCGCCGACACGTTGATCGGCGGCGCTGGCAACGACATCTACATCGTTGATAACACCGCCGACGTTGTCACCGAAGCGGCCAATGCGGGCATTGACGAAATCCGTACCTCGCTTGCGACCTATTCGATAGCCGCACTGGCCAATGTCGAGAACCTTGCCTACATCGGTGCCGGCAACTTCTCGGGCACCGGCAATGCACTCGCCAACACGATCACCGGCGGGGCCGGCAATGACGCGCTGAACGGTGGGGCAGGGGCAGATCTCATGATTGGCGGCTTGGGGAACGATACCTACATCGTCGATAATGCAGGCGATACCGTCGCTGAAGGCGCTGATGGCGGCATCGATACCGTCAAGACGGCGCTCGCCAGTTATATGCTGGGCACCAACATCGAAAACCTGGTTTCGACCGGAACAGCAGCCTTCAGCGGGACCGGCAATGCGCTTGACAACCTTATCGTCGGCGGTAAGGGCTCGAACACGCTAACGGGTGGTGCAGGCAACGATATTCTCACTGGTGGAGCGGCGGCCGACTTCTTCGTTTATTTGCCGAACTGGGGCCACGATACGATCACAAACTTCCTGGCAACCGGCACGGCGCATGACACAATCAAGATAGATCACATCGTCTTTGCCGATTGGGCGTCGCTTCTCGCCGCATCCAACCAGTCTGGCAGTGATACGCTCATTACAGCCGATGCGAACAATACCATCACGCTGCAGAACGTGCTCGTATCAAGCCTTCAGTCAGGGGATTTCCAGTTTACGTGATCTTCGCGTGGACTTCCCGGCGGGAAATCCTGTCGGGGAGGAGTGGGGCGAAGTTCTATTATTGCGACGATCTGCTTTGACCTGCGTCCCCGGATGTCCTCGGTTTGAGGTACTCGGCTCACAGAATTGAGGTGCTCCGCAAGCCTCGTGGAAACCGGTGCGCCGACTAGCGGCTGGCGCGTTCAGATCTGGCGCCGCCGGCTTGCGCGAGTTTTTAGATGCTCTCGCCGATTGGCGATGTTCGTTCCGCTTATTCATCGGGGACGTTCTGAATTCCCAGACGAAATGCTGCTGCCGTCGCGCTTTCCCAAAGAACAATACCGAAGTTGTTATCTCATACTTAGGCTTCGGATGCTGTGAATATCGGTCGCTGTTGTAACAATTTGATCGGACATTTGCAAAAATCGAGCAGAACGGTTTAGATGTGCTTCGGGGATCGCGAGGGGAAGTGCAGTGAGCATTCCGCAGGGCGTCTATAAATACCGTTCGACTTCGTTTTTTCAACGGTGCCGGCGGGTCATTCTTTGCGCCACGCTCGTTTTGTCTTCCGGATGCGGCGGACATCCAAAGGATGTGCTGGTGCCTGTTGCGGACTCCTCGCCCGGCTCCAGCCGCGTGAACATGCTGATTGCGACGACGCGGGCGCTCTCCACCAATCGCGGCGAGATGTTCACGGGCGAAAGAGCCCTTGCTCCAGCCTTTGCCGACATCACCGTTTCAATACCACCTGCAGGCGTGCGCAAGGTCGGCGACGTCGCGTGGCCGAAACGGCTTCCGTCAAACCCGGCGACTGATTTCGCAACCCTGAAGGCAGACGAGATTAGTATAGAGCAGGCAAAGACCTGGCTTAACGCCGCCGTCCGCAAAAGCCCCGATCACAGCGCGTTCGTGTTCATCCATGGGTTCAACAACCGGTTCGAGGACTCCGTCTACCGATTTGCGCAGATCGTCCACGATTCAGGCGTCCACAGCGCGCCCATCCTAGTGACATGGCCATCGCGGGGCAGCCTGCTCGCCTATGGATACGATCGCGAAAGCACCAACTATACGCGCAACGCCCTGGAAAAACTGTTTCAGTATCTGGCGAACGATAAAGAGATAGAGGAAGTCTCCATCCTTGCGCATTCGATGGGCAACTGGCTGGCCCTCGAAGGCTTGCGCCAAATGGCGATACGCAACGGCGGGCTGCCACCAAAATTCAAGAACGTGATGCTTGCCGCTCCGGACGTCGACGTGGACGTGTTCCGCTCGGAGATTGCGGACATGGGCAAGCAGCATCCCCGCTTTACATTGTTCGTGTCGCGCGATGATCGCGCGCTTGCCTTCTCGCGCAGGATCTGGGGCGACATCCCCCGGCTTGGATCGATCGATCCGGAGCAGGCTCCCTACAAGGAGGAACTCGAAGCCAACAAGATCGCCGTGATCGACCTCACCAAGGTGAAAGCCGGCGACAGTCTCCACCATAGCAAGTTCGCGGAATCGCCAGAGATCGTCCAGCTCATCGGCACGCGCATTTCCGAAGGCCAGACACTGACCGACAGCAGGATGGGTGTCGGGGACCAGCTTATTGCCGGAACGACTGGAGTGGCTGCAGCTGCTGGCAGTGCGGCAGGTCTCATTCTCGCGGCCCCGGTTGCGGCAGTGGATCCGGATACCCGAGCCCACTACGCTGATCACTTGGCTAGCATGACCGGGCAGACGAGCGGGCAGCAAAGGGCGGCACCGAAGTGCAGTTCGAGCGGAGCGGCATCGCAGGGACGAGCGTGTGCCGTGACGCAGTGATGATGGGCGGAGGGCCAGGCCCCAGATGAAGGAGAAGTTGATGACGATGGCGCAGACATACCTGAAGCTTGGGTTCTCGCTGACCCTGGCAGCATTGGCGTCCACGGGGGTACAGGCGGCCGATGTATCGCCTCTCCTGACGCAGGATCCAAAGCCCGCCGAAGCCGCGGATGGCTGGACGTTCTCAATCGCTCCGTATTTCTGGATGGCCGGGCTATCGGGCGATACGGCGCAGTTCGGGCTTCCCACAGTGCACATCGATGCCGATTTCGGCGACATCCTGGACAATCTCGATTTCGCGCTCATGGCGGCGGGCGAAGCCCGATACGACCGTTTCAGCGTCATCGGCGATGTCATCTACACGAAGCTGTCTGCCAATGGCGAAACGCCGTTTGGCGTATTGGCGAATGATGTCGATGTCACCGCGAAGACGTTTGCCGGGCTTCTTGGCGCCGGCTATTCGCTCCTCGAGGGCCCGTCGGGGAATCTCGATATCGTCGGCGGTATTAGGCTCTGGTCGGTTGACACGGAACTTTCGTTTAATGGCGGCCTGCTCAACGGCCGGGATGTCAGCGACAGGGCCACATGGGCCGATGGTATGGCCGGCTTTCGCGGGAAATATTTCTTCACGCCGGAGGTCTATCTGACCGGATGGGGACTGGTCGGCGGCGGCGGAGCCGACATCGACTGGGACGTCGCCTTGGGCGTCGGCTACGATTTCAACAACTGGATTTCAGCCATTGCCGGATATCGAGCGCTCGGAGTTGATTATAGCGATGATGGCTTCGTTTTCGACGCTGTCCAGCAAGGCCCGATCCTCGGGCTCGCGATAAAGTTCTAGCCACGCGATCAAGGCGCGGTTTGCTTCGAACTCGAATTCGACCGGATGTTCCATCCGCGATTTTGCGGAGGCCAAGGGCGAGGCTGAATGCTCGCAAAAATCCGACGACCCCGTCGCGTTGCGCCCAGTATGTCGAGCTGTTTGAGGCATTGACGAACGAGCTTGAAGCAACGATCAAGTCCGCTCGGATGATGCGGCATTGTTTCCAACGATCTGATGGCAGAATTTAATAGATCGATTGGCTGTCCATCGTCGGTCTACTGTATGTTACTGTTAAATACGCTGTCGTTTTCCGTGCCCTGACCACCTTGTCATGTGACGGCTAGGTCGCAATATCGGGATTGCGTCATAAATAGCTGTGGACCAACTGTATGAGCGCACTGGCAATTGGCGGAATGGTCTTCGTTTGTCTCGGTGCGGCGGCCGGGTTCGGAATGCTCATGCGGTTCCGGCTGCCGCAGCATCATCTCAGCGTTGACTCTCGGGATGTAATCAAACTCGCGACGGCTGTCGTCGGCACGCTTTCGGCATTGGCGCTTGGGTTCCTGATAGCTTCTGCAAAGACGACTTTCGACGATGCTGAAACCGAGCTTCGGACATCGACGGCGAGAGTGCTTCTCCTCGACCGTGTCATGATTCACTACGGCCCGGAAACGGCGGAGGCTAGGCGACTGCTTTCACAACTCGTGGAATCGCGGTTGCAATTCGACTGGCCTGCCGCCGCTGATGGCGCGGGCCAACAGAGCCGCGATGAGATCAGCATTGAGCCTATCCAGGCCCAATTGAGATCATTGAAACCCGGCACTGACGCCCAACATTTGCTGCAAGCCCGCGCCATAGAAGTCAGCGGGGACATTGCCGAGGCCCACTGGCTTGTGGTCGAGAGTGACGGCGAGAGCCTGCCTATTGCCTTCCTGGTCATTCTGGCGTTCTGGCTCGCACTGCTGTTCTTCACATTCGGTCTGCTCTCGCCGGTCAACAGCACCGTTGTCGGCATGCTGATCGTCTGCGCGCTGTCTGTAGGAGGTGCGGTATTCCTAATCATCGACATGGCTCATCCCTACCTCGGGGTCATCCAAGTTTCCGAGGAACCGTTGCGGAATGCGCTCAGCCGATTAAGTGCGCACACGGGGGCGTAGTTGCCGACGTTTGTTACCGTAACATACGTTGATTGTCGTTCGCTTTTGGCGATCATCGACCAATTACGGATGTCGCCGGCGGGGCGACGCCGTCGATACATGCGCCTATGAAGTCTCGCCATCACGACACGATGCATGGATAGCTGAATTTCTGCTCGGGATTGGATTTTCGTGGGTCAATTAGGCTTTTGCATTCGGTGGCGCAATGCTCCTTACGTTCCTCTTCCAAGAAGCGCCCCGTCGATCCCAGCCATCCCGCGGCAGCCGACAACCGCAGGAGGCAACTGATCAAACTTGGCCTCGTGAAGTAATCACCTTAATCAGACGGAGATGAGGACGATGCGCATGTCTACGGGGAAAGCCTACTTGTTCGCCTCTACCATCCTGGCCTGCGCTGCGACCTCCGCTGCCGCTCAGGAGAGACAGGCCTATTTCGGCGAAACGCACGTCCACACCGGTTGGTCGTTCGACGCCTACATCTTCGGAAACACCAAGAGCACGCCGGCAGATGCATACAGGTATGCCAAGGGAGAGACCATAAAGCATCCGCTTGGCTACGACATCAAGATCGATACGCCGCTCGACTGGATGGGCGTCACCGACCATTCCGAATATGTCGGGACCGTCGCGCTTGCGAACACGGCCGGTTCCGCGATCAGCAAGCTTCCGATCGCGCAGAAGCTGATCGTGAAGGATCCGGCGGATATTACGCGCATCTACCTCTGGCTAGGAGGTACGATTGTCGATAAGAAGCCGATCGAGGAACTGATATCCCCTCAGGTCGCCGGCTCCGTCTGGAAGCAGAACGTCGATATCGCCGATCAGGCGAACGAACCTGGCAAATTCACGGCCTTCTGTTCCTACGAGTGGACCTCGACGCCGAACAACCGCAATATGCACCGCAATGTCTTCTTCCGCGACTGCGCCAAGGTTCCGGAGGTACCTTATAGCTCGATTGATTCAAGCGATCCGTCGGACCTTTGGAATTGGATGGATGGCCAGCGCAAGGCAGGCAACGAGCTTCTGGCGATTTCTCACAATGCCAATCTCTCCGACGGTCATATGTTTCCGACGGACATCGATGAGAAAGGCCGTCCCATCGATGCTGCCTGGGCAGCATCGCGTGACCGCAATGAACGACTGAGCGAGATCAAGCAGATCAAGGGAGCGTCGGAAACCCATCCGACGCTTTCACCAAACGACGAGTTTGCCAATTTCGAGATTCTGACCTATCTGCTCGGTGATCCCGCAGGCCGCTTCCCGACGATCTCCGGAAGCTACATACGCCAGGCTCTCAAGGACGGCCTCTCGATGATGGAGGCGCGGGGCTACAATCCCTACAAGACAGGCTTTGTGGGCGGATCGGACTCTCACAACACAGGCGTGCCCTATCGTCAGGATAATTTCTACGGTGGCCATGCGCGCAATGATGGCGAGATCAAGCAGCGCATGTCGGGCTACGTGTTTGCAGGCCTCGATGTCAGGCTTGAGAACCCCGCTGGACTGACCGGAGTTTGGGCCGAAGAAAACACCCGCGCTTCGCTTTTCGATGCCATGCAGCGGAAGGAAACCTTCGCCACGAGCGGTCCGCATATCAAGGTCCGGTTCTTTGGCAGTCCCAACGTGGTTGACGTCGGCAAGCCGGATTGGATTAAGGCGGCCTACGCAAGCGGCGTCCCGATGGGCGGAGACCTGCCGCCGCTCGGAGAGGCCAAAGCGCCGTCATTTGCAGTTTGGGCAGTGAAGGACCCGACGTCCGGCAACCTCGACCGTGTCCAGATCGTCAAGGGCTGGACAAAGCACGGACAAAGCTTCGAGAAGGTCTTCGACGTCGCCTGGGCTGGAGACCGTACGCCTGATGCCTTCAGCGGCATCGTCCCGCCGATCGGAAGCACCGTGAACATCTCCGAAGCCAGTTACACCAACACAATAGGCTCGGTCGAGTTGAAGGGGGCCTGGACCGATCCTGAATTCGACCCGAGCCTCGACGCGTTCTATTATCTGCGCACCCTGGAGATCCCGACGCCACGCTGGACCACGATCCAGGCAAAGGAACTTGGCATAGCGCCTCCCGACAACGTCGCGGCGACGATCCAGGAGCGGGCGTGGAGTTCTCCGATCTGGTACACGCCCACCCAGGAACTAAGGGCCGCCGCAAAAAAAGGCGTCACGGTTGCCGATCTGAAGCAGCGGGGGGCTTCGGCGCTGGATGACGCGGCACTCACCGACCTTGTCGTCGGCAAGTCGAGCTGGGTTCGGAACAACGTGACCGGCGAAGTCTTCAACATCACATGGACCGCCTCCGGCCAACGGCTCGTCGCCAACGTCAACGGAGCAATACCGAAGCCTAGCGAGATAGGTGATGTGTTGCATGGTGGCCTGACGGGATCCGGCACAGCTTACGCCATTAAAGACGGGGTCATCGTGACCACCTTGGGTAATGCGCCGTACGAGGCGACCGTCTACAAGCTCGGCGATAAATATTACGCCGCGCGTAGCAACGAGTTCGGCTACGCGAACTACGAGGTCGTGCCGACACCACAGACTCTCGATCCGTTGACACAACAGAAAGCGCCTTTCTGATGCGGTGGCGCGGTTCCATGGTCGGAACATCCAATGGAGGTTGACCGAATGGCAACGAAGTCGATGTTCAGCCAAACATCGGTCTGGCTGCTTTTCAGCCTCTGCTGGTCGATGCTCGCTTTTGTTGGCGAAGCCCGGGCCTGTGCTATCTGTTTCTCTGGGCTTGTGGTAACTCCGGGACAAAAGCTCGACGCTGCAGACGAGGCCGTTTTGGCTGCCCCTTTGGCCAGCGGCCCGGGACAGTTCCGCATTGTCGAAATTGTGAAGGGGGATGGAGCTGTAGGCGACCTCATAGTTCAGCCCGGCCTGTCGGCCCAAGCCTCTGAGGCAGTGATGTCTATAGACGGTCTGACCGTCGACGATGAGGCACCCACGACGCTGGACGAAAAACCCCTCTTGCTTCTTCGCGATAAGGTGTCTGAGAAGTGGATGAGCCTCGGGGCGATGCGCGCCGACTATGCCGAATGGCTGCAACGGCTCGCGGAGACGAAGCGCAGCGGTGAGGGGCGCCCGAAGAGAATCTGGCCGCAATTGACGCTTACATCGTCGTACCTGACGGACGAGGAATGGCGTGAGCGCGTTGGGGTCGTCGCGCCGCAACTCGAAAGCACTGAACCGCTCGTCGCCGAGATCGCATACGGGGAACTCGTGCGGGCTCCCTACGGCGCGATCCGACTTCTCAAGCCCCAGCTTGACGCTGCGAAGATCGCGACCTGGACCAATGATCCGAAACTGGCGTCCCGGCGTGCGGCATATACGCTGTTACTAGGCATAGCGGGCGGTCCGGACAGCGCGACGGAGCTCGAGCGGCAGATCGACGAAGCCCTGAGAACGCGGGATACGACCAACCTTTCGGCCATGCTTGCTGCTGATCTGGAATTGCGCGGCGCTTCACGCGTCAACTGGATTGAACAAACGTACTTCGCCGACCGACAGCGCACTCTGCCTGAGATCCAGGCCGCCTTGCTCGCGCTCAGTGTCCATGGCGGCGCAAAAGGTGCGGTGCCGCGCGCAAGGGTGATCGAGGCCTATCGTTACTTCATCAAGGCGCGCAATCCGATGGCAGGCTTCGTGGCCATGGAACTGGCCGATTGGGAGGCCTGGGACGCAACCGCGGACTATATTGCCGTCATCCGGGCGAAAGCGGTCAAGGATCCCGCCGAACAGTTTGCAATCCTGAGTTATCTCCAGCGCAGCCCACTTACTGCCGCCCAAGCGGGGTTGCGGCCCGTCGCCGAACAACACGAATAGGTGTCCGATGAAACTGCTGCCAATCGCGCCGGAGCCTTCGGGTGGCGGACACTACGCCCCGAAAACGAAATGGCAGCGGTTTCTCGGCGAGCCGCTCCTGCACTTCGTCATCGTGGGTGTTGTTCTGTTTGGAGCCTATCGCCTCGTCAGCCCCGAACCGGAAGAAAGCGTCGACCCGAAGAAAATCGAACTGACGAAGGATGATGTCCGTCAGCTTGCAGTGACATGGCTTGCGCAAGGGCGGCCACCACCGACATTGAATCAGTTGCGTTCTCTCATGGATGAGAAAGTCACGGAGGAGATCCTATTCCGCGAGGCCATCGCCCTTGGTCTCGATCGTGACGACCAGATTATCAAGCGAAGGCTGGCGCAAAAAATGGACTTCCTGGCCGCGGACCTTGCTGCGCTCGATGAGCCGAGCAATGCCGAACTCAAGAAATGGTATTCGAAGAACTCGGAGCGCTTCGTGCTCTCGCCGCATGCGAGCTTCCGCCATTTGTATTTCTCGTTCGACAAACACGGCGAGGCTACCCGCGAGGTCGCTGCGGCCGCTATCGGTGCCGTATCCGGTAAGCCTGCGGATTCGCCGGAAGTCGCGTCAATCGCCGACCCGTTCATGTTCCGGAACTATTATGGCGACGCAACGCCCGACCAAATGGCAAAGGAGTTCGGGCCTGACTTTGCCAAGGCGCTGTTCAACCTGAAATCAGGATCGTGGCAAGGGCCTGTGCAGTCCGGCTATGGCTGGCATCTGGTTTGGATCGGTTCGATCGAGGCCGGGCGCGTTCCGGCCTTCGAGGAGGTTGCCCCTGCTGTCAAAACAGCATGGATGGACGAGCGCTACAACGAGGTCAAGCGGACCGCGTTTCAGGAAATGCGTTCCCGCTACGTGGTGATCCTGCCCTCCGTCGTTCCGGATGATTTGCTGGGCCTGCAAATGCCTGCTGGATCCAACGATCAGCTCGAGGTCTCCGCGCAATGAGCCGCCGGATGCTGCTGCCCTTGTTGCTCTGGCACTTACTCTTCAGCGGTATCCTGGCGGTTATGGCGTTCATGTCGAACGCCGCTGCCCACGAGATAAGGCCTGCCTATATCGAGATCGTACAATCGAGCCCCAGCCGTTACACCGTCACGTGGCGAACGCCCATGCTGTCCGGCATGCGCCTGCCGGTCGTATTGCGGTTTCCGGACAGTGTGCGCAACGTGACGGTGCCAGCCGAGCGCAACCTGCCAGATTCGCTGGTTGAATCGCGGGTCATCGAGACCGAAGACGGACTTTCGGGCAAGCGGGTCGAGTTCGTCGGCCTTCAAGCAACCATTACCGATGTGTTGGTCCGGGTCCATCTGATGGACGGCTCCGTCTCGACCAGCATGGTCCGGCCCTCTCAGCCGTGGGTCGAGATCGCTGCCCGGCCGGCGCGCCTTGATGTGGCCAAGACGTTTGTCATGCACGGCGTCGAACATATCCTGCTTGGCTATGACCACCTGTTGTTTGTCCTCACATTGATCTTCATCGCACGTAGCTGGCGGGCACTGCTGCTGACCGTGACAGCGTTCACAGCAGCTCATTCGATCACGCTGACCCTTGCCACACTCGGTTTCGTGCATGTTCCCGGACCACCTGTGGAGGCGGCGATAGCCTTCAGCATCCTCCTGCTTGCCTGTGAGATGATCCGTATTCAGAAGGGCCAGGCCAGTCTCACGGCGCAACGGCCGTGGATGGTCGCATTTGCTTTCGGTCTGTTGCATGGGCTCGGCTTCGCTGGTGCGCTGTCAGACCTGGCGTTGCCACCCGGGGACATCCCGCTCGCCTTGCTGTTCTTCAATGTCGGCGTAGAGATCGGGCAGTTGATGTTCATTGCGATCGTGATCTTTGCGGTTGGCCTGGTACGGAAGGTGAACTGGGCTCCGTATGTCGGTCGCGGTGCGTTTTTTGCAGCGACCTATGTAATCGGCACGATGGCATCGTTTTGGTTCATAGAGCGTATTATGGCATTTTAGGCAATCCATCCGATCGGCGGTAGGGCAAACTATCCGCACTGTCACATGTCCGATCGAAAGCATCATCAGATTGCGTCATCTGACTTCAACCAAGATCGGCGCGACTTGAAATGTTACGAGATGCCGTGGATTCCTTCTGGCCCACAAAGCAGAAATGGTTCTCGCACACGCGATCCGACGGGTTCTTGATTTTAAAAGTCTCGGTGTGATCAGGCCCCCCGCAAGCAATCTTCCTATCCGCAAAAAGCCCGCCTAACTGGCGGGCTTTCTGCGTTGCAGGGTCACGGTCCTCACTGCGCTGGTGCGGGGTCGATGGCGATGCCCGAGGCGCGCAGGCCGCTGAAGAGTTTCTGCTGATCTT
>NZ_JBNDHT010000060.1:0-36429 GCF_056755115.1 Rhizobium sp. SVR5-2C
TTTCGGCACCGTCACCGGCCCGGTGGCGACCGACATGAGGAAGGTGCGCGGTCGCAAGCAGGACATGGTCGAGCGTGAGATCGACTTCCATCTGAATGCTTATCGCCAGAGCGGCGCGGAACTGATCATGGGCAGCGGCCGTTTCGTGGCGCCAAAGACCATTGCCGTTACGCTCAACGAGGGCGGAACCCGCCTGCTGACGGGAGAAGAGGTCGTCGTCAACGTCGGCTCGCATGCGGCGATACCTGATATTCCGGGCCTCGAAGCCGCCAGGGCGCTGACCCACATCGAGGCTCTGGAACTTGACTATCTGCCGTCGCATCTGATCGTGCTCGGCGGCGGCTATATCGGAATTGAGATGGCCCAGGCTTATCGCCGTTTCGGTAGCCGCGTGACGGTGATCGAACCGTCGCGTCAACTCATGAGCCGTGAGGACGCTGACGTCGCCGAGGAAATGAAGAGCATTCTGACGGCGGAAGGCATCGAGGTGCTGCTGGAAACGCAGGTGACAAGCGTCCGTGGTCTTTCAGGCGACAAGGTGAGCGTGACAGTTCAGGGCCCCGCGGACGAACAGGTGATTGAAGGCAGCGATCTGCTGGTAGCGGTCGGTCGCGTTGCCAATACCGCCGATATCGGCGTCGACAGGGCCGGTGTCGAATTGGACGCCCGCGGCTTCATCCGCGTCAACGAGCGGCTGGAAACTACGGCTCCGGGCGTCTGGGCGATCGGCGAAGCCGCAGGCAGCCCGCAATTCACCCATGTCTCGGTCGACGACTTCAGGATCGTCAGGGACAACATGGCCGGCGGCAACCGCCGGACGGACGAACGGCTGGTTCCCTATGTGATGTTCACCGACCCGCCACTCGCCCGCGTCGGCCTGAGCGAAGGCGAAGCGCTGCGCGAGGACATTCCGATCCGCGTTGCGAAACTGCCGATGAGCAGCGTCCTGCGTACCGAAGCGACCGATGAAACCCAGGTTTTATGAAGGTGGTGGTCAGCGCCGAAGACGACCGTATCCTCGGCTTTACCATGATCGGCTCCGAAGCCGGCGAGGTGATGGCCGCCGTCCAGACGGCGATGCTCGCCGACCTACCCTATCCGAAGTTGCGAGATGCAGTCATAGCGCATCTGACGGTAGCGGAAGGGCTGGGACCGCTTTTCGGCAGCGTGCCGGCCAGATCCGCCCGGTGATGACGCACTAGGCGCGCCGGGACAGCGAAGCGCATATCGCTGTCCCGGCCCGATCGCCGGTCTTTTAAGGAGGGATGCTCACGATAAAATAACCAGATGGTGAATTCTTTACTTGAACGCTCAGGTAGAATCGGCAAAAGTAAGCGCGCTAACAATCCCTTCACCAAATCGTCTTCTTTTCGGGCCAGCGTCCGACCCATACATTTTTGGAATTACTACCGTGAGCAGCGATGCGTCGATACGCGCGACGAAGCCTTTGGCTTCGCTTGCGCTTGTGAATGCGGCAGGCTGGGGCAAGGGCCTCTATACTCTGGTCCGCATTACCGTCATGGCCTTTCGTCACCCCTGGCAAGCGGGCCTCGCCATCGGCGCAACCCTTGTAGCATCCACATTCCAGCTTCTGATCCCGCGCCTGCTCGGCCGGGCCGTGGACCACACGCAGGTTGCACTGACCGGCGGGGCGGCCGGGCAGATGGCCCAGGATGCGCTGCTGACGACGGCACTGCTTCTGCTGGGCGCCAGCGTGCTGCGCGGCATCTTCACGATGGTCCAGAACTATTACAGCGAGTCCGTCGGCCACCATATGGGTTACGAGCTACGGCTCGCCTGTTACGAGAAGATCCAGCGGCTCTCCTTCAGCTTTCACGATACGGTTCATTCGGGTGACCTGATCACCGTCGGCTTGCTCGATCTCGAAGGCGTGCGGATGTATTTCTCGACGGCGCTCGTGCGCGTCTTCCTGCTTTCGATGCTGATCGGCATCGGCGCCTACATGCTGATTTCGACCGATGTCGTTCTCGGCCTTTTGGCGCTGAGTTTCGTGCCTTTCGTCGGCTGGCGATCGTCGGTGACGCAGCTCCGGCTGCGGGCCACATGGCTGGACCTGCAAGAACGGCTTTCGGTGCTCACCCGCATCATGGAGGAAAATCTCGGCGGCATCCGCGTCGTCCGTGCCTTTGCTGCGCAGGAGCACGAGCTTTCCAAATTCGAGAAGGCGTCGGAAAATGCACTGGCGCTCGCGCACCAGCGCGTCGGTATTCGCGTTACCAATACCAGCGCCATGACCTTTTCCTTCTTCGCCTCGATGGGGCTTGTGCTCTGGGTCGGCGGCGAGAAGGTGATGGCAGGCGAGATCACCGTCGGCACGCTTACCTCGTTCCTCACCTTCATGACGATCCTGCAGATGCCGGTGCGCCAGCTCGGCCTGATGGTCAATGCCTTTGCCCGTGCCTCGACTTGCGGCACACGCCTCTTCAACCTGCTCGATCTCGAGATCGCCGTGTGCGATGCGCCTGATGCAAAAGAGTTGAAGGTCACGGAAGGTACGCTCCGCTTCGAGGATGTCGATTTTGCCTATCCGAGTTCGGAAATGCATCAGGTGCTGCACGGCATTACCTTCGAGGCAAAGCGCGGCGAAACGATCGGAATCGTCGGGCCGCCCGGCAGCGGCAAATCGACGATCGCCCATCTGATCCCGCGCTTTTATGACGTGACGAAGGGCCGGATCACCATCGACGGGCAGGATATCCGCAAGGCGACCTTGCAATCGCTCCGCCGCTCCGTTGCTGTCGTACAGCAGGATTCCTTTCTCTTCACCACCACGATCGAGAACAACATCGCCTATGGCGACCCGTGGGCGAAGGAGCAGCGGATCGAGCGGGCGAGCGAAAGCGCACAGCTGCACAACTACGTGCTTGGGCTGCCGACCGGTTACGGCACCGTGGTGGGCGAACGTGGCGTTTCGCTTTCCGGCGGCCAGCGCCAGCGCCTGTCGATCGCCCGTGCACTGATGCTCCGGCCGGCCGTCATGGTGTTCGACGATTCGACTGCCGCGATCGACGCGGCAACGGAGCAGCGTATCCGCACCGCGATGCGCAAATATGCCGCCGACCGCGTGACGATCATCGTCGCGCACCGGCTGAGCTCGCTGATGCATGCCGATCAGATCCTCTTCGTCGAGGAAGGCCGCATCGTCGAGCGCGGCACGCACGAGGAACTGCTCGTCGCCGGCGGCCGGTACAAGGCGCTCTACGATCTGCAGGTGCGGCCGGGCGACGACGCGCTGAGCGCGTAGTAATGAGCAGCGGCCTGCGGTGCCGCCCCCTCATCCGCCCTTTCGGGGGTGCGCGGGCACGCCAACAAATAAACCCAGGCAGCTGTGAGCTAGCCTCGGGACCAGGGAGTGTTATATGGCCGAAGAAATGGAAACCGAACGCCCGGATCCGCGCGAGGACGGCCGCCGCCCGCCGCGGGCAGTCGTCGGCTCGCATCGCGTCGAAGAGGAGATGTTCGGCAAGGCCTTCGACGGCAACATCATCAAGCGCATCTGGGCCTTCGTCGATCCCTATCGCGACAAGATCGTCTGGTCGGTCGCCGCCGTTTTGACGTTCACGGCGATGCAGCTCCTCATCCCGCTGATCATCCGCTATGCGATCGACCACGGCATGCGGCAAGGCGGCAATTCGGCCGCACTTACCTGGTCGATCGTCGCTTTCCTCTGTGCCATCCTCGTCAACTATGCCGCCAGCTACGCGCAGGAAACACTGGTCGGCGGCGTGGCGGAAAACGTGCTCTTCGATATCCGCAAGGCGATGTTCTCGCATCTTCAGCGCGTCTCGCTGTCCTTCATGGACAAGACCGAGGTTGGCCGCCTGATGTCGCGCCTGCAGGGCGACGTGAACTCCATGCAGGAATTTCTCGAGACGTCGGTGCTTTCCGTCGGCGATATTGTGCTGCTCTTCGGCATCGTCGGCGTGATGCTCTATCTCGACTTCAAGCTCGGTCTGCTGACTCTCTCGGTCCTGCCCGTGCTTTTCGTCGTCCGCCTCTTCTGGCTGCCGCTCGCGCGCAAATCCTTTATGGCGGCGCACGAGACGAACTCGGTCGCGGCCGGTGCGCTCGCCGAAGCAATCCATGGCGTGCGCGCGGTCCAGAGCATGGACCGCCAGAGCGTCAATTTCACGCTCTATGACGACAAGGCGCATGCGAACCTGAAGACGCACCTGACGGCCGCCCGTTACGCTCAGGTGATGGTGCCGATCGTCGATTCCTTAACCGGCGTGGCGATGGCGCTGGTTATCGTCGTTGGCGGCGCGCGCGTCCTGAACCAGGCGCTGGACGTCGGCGTTCTCGTTGCCTTCCTCTTCTATATCCAGCGCTTCTTCGACCCGATCCGCTCGCTCACGCTGCAATATTCCGTCATGCAGCGCGCCATGGCTTCCGGCCAGCGCCTGACCGAGGTTCTCGACGTGGCCGTCGACATCAAGGACGCGCCGAACGCGAAGGTGCTCTCCAGGGACATGGACGGCTCGGTCGAATTCCGCGATGTCGTTTTCGGCTACAATCCAAAGCATCCCATCCTCAAGACCGTCAGCTTCAAGGTGAATCCCGGCGAAACGGTTGCCCTCGTCGGGCCGACCGGTTCCGGCAAATCGAGCTGCATGTCGCTGATCCACCGGTTTTATGATGTGCAGCAGGGCCAGGTTCTAGTCGGCGGGCATGATGTTCGCGAGCTGACGCAGGATTCGCTCGGCGACCAGATTGCGATGGTGTTGCAGGAGCCGTTTCTGTTTACCGGCACCGTGTTCGAGAACATCCGCTACCACAAGACAGAGGCAACGCGCGAACAGGTGATCGAAGCGGCGAAGGCCGTCGGAGCGCATGAATTCATCATGCGGCTTCCGCAGGGCTACGACAGCATGCTCGGCGAGCGCGGCGGCAACCTTTCGCTCGGCCAGCGGCAGCTTCTGAGTTTCGCCCGCGCGCTCGTCGCTGACGCAAAGATCCTGGTCCTCGACGAAGCGACGGCGAACATCGACAGCTATACGGAAATGCTGATCCAGAAGGCGCTGGTGAAGCTTCTCGAAAACCGTACCGGCCTCGTCATCGCCCACCGGCTGGCGACGATCCGCGAAGCTGACCGGATCATCGTCCTGCAAAATGGCGAGCTCATCGAGAGCGGCAACCACCGCCAGCTGATGAAGAATGGCAAGCTCTATTCGCGGCTCTACAACCTGAACTACGCTTCGTTCGACGACATTCCGGAGGAGGTGTTGGAAGCCAATGAATTTGATCCAAAACGCGTGAGTTTGACCTAACCCCGCGGCCGCTATGTCTCCGAGCTCCCGACGGAGGTAGCCTATATCCATTTCGGCTACGCCAAACACATGGTGATCCACATGTAGGGCTGAACTAACAGCCCCGATTGGCGTGCAAGTCACAGATCAAAAATTGGGCTTCAGCCGCTGCCACGCGGGTTCAGCGTTGAAGCGAACGCGACGAATCGCATGAGCTGCGAAATCTCGTCGAAGGGTCGCTTTGCAGGGGGCTGAGGAGCACGGCGTGATCGCGCCGACACCTGCAGACCTGCCCCTCACACAAATCCAATATGCTCGCCGAAGGGAACGGCATCGTCCAAATTTCCCGTTCCTATACGGACACTCTCTCCCGACAGGCGCTCCTCCTCAGTATTTGCTTCGTGCGGATGAATACGCGCGGCCGGATGATTGGTGTGCCGCTCCGATGCCCGATCTTTTTCGCAAGAATCAGATTCAAGATCTTCCTTTCGCTTCGCGGCGGCGCGCTCCTCTTTCAATCGCTCGAAACCCGCAGTGATCTGCGCCTGCCGCTCCGCGACCAAGGCCCTGTCAGGTTCGGAGTCTATCGAGGTGCTGTGATTCGCGTGCGTGGGAGACGAAGGAGATACGGCTGATGTCGCGGCGACTTTGTCGACCATGAAGATCTTCCTCCAAAATGCTTGATCCGAGCAGCGCTGCCCGTCAATGGTGCGCCAGGGCAAATGCTGGCCGCTCGTATCTGGCTTACTCCCGCGGCTAAAACAAGAGAGCGTCAAGGGTCATCGTTTGACAAGCCGAGACCGGCGCGTCGGTGAGCATGGAGCGGCCTAGTGCATGTTCACTGCACCGGCCGCCGTGACCCATCTCAGGCGCCGCAGGCTCGGCTTCACTTGGTGGTCGCGGGCGACCTGTGGGCCACGACCACCAAGTGAAGACCGCGGACTGCAAAGATGCCTAGCCTACACTGTTGCGGCTCCGCGGGGGCGGCTCGCCCCGACGAGCTCTTTACAGTCGCCGGGCAGCGGGCGGTTCAAATTGCGTCGCGGCTGCCCATTGCACCATGCATCGAGATCGACCGCTCAGGGGCATTGAATACCGAAGTGGTGAGAAGAACAGCGACGCCGAGAACGCCGTAGTACCATCCGTCGATGCCGGTGAAATCGAACGCGAAGACCGCGCCAAGGAATACTATTCCAACCGCCCGATCGACCCAGAGGTGGAGCGAATAGGGAATTATCTTGATGAGGCCGGTCGGATGGTCGGTCAGCAGGGGCAATATTAGCGCCGCGACCCCTGTGATGACGGAAAGCCACATGGCGACCGGACCACTTTGACCAAGTTTCAAAACGAACGGCGCGACCAGCAGGATAATCGCGACGGGATAGTCGATGAGGTAGGCGTGGATGGATTTGGTGACGAAGCGGAACGGCATGGTGGGTTCTCCAGGCGGGGGTTGATAGGTCCTGATCGAATTCGCACCGTCGAAATACTGGCAGTCGTCGAGCCCAGATTAAGCTAGCCCTTCGGCTTGCCCGACGAGCGCCAGATATATTGAGTACGGTACCAGTTGAAGTTAGTCTTCCGCCGAATGGTTTAGAAATGACCGCTTGTTATCGTTTTCATTCCATCATCCCGTGACGCTCAACTGAGCGGACTCATCGATCGGGAGCAGACACCTTGGCATAGTCCCGCATCCACACGCATCGCAGCGATATCCGTCCTGAGCGCCAACTGATCCGTCTCTCGCGCGCCTGCCGCAGTCCGTTATGCGACGCGGTGCCCGGCGGCGGTGAGGAAGTCAACTGTGGCCGCGGCGTCGCGGCTCGGCACCAGAAGATAGTTCCCGTTAAAAGTGGAGACCGCGAGCACGCCGATGCTGTTCTCCGACACCGGCTTCACGATGGAGAGGACGCTGCCCGTCTCCCCGAACGTGACCGGGTCGACCACCTTGAAGCAGGCCCACTCGCCTTCACTCTTCACGGTCGCGGGCACGCGCTCCCGCAAGCAGATCACAGACAACTCGTCTTCGCCACGGCTTATGTTGACGAAGCCCGCGCCGTCGCACCACGAGGGGATTGGCGCGAGCACAGGGAGCTGGGCGATCGTGTATTCCCCAAACAGTTTCTTCAGTTCGACTGTAGCCACCCCGAAATCCTCTCGTCGCGTCAACGGTATAACCCTTTCCCCAGAAAACACTGTCCCCGCACAATGCGCTGCGTCCGGAAATCCAAAAGGCGTGTCTCAAACGCGGTAACATGCTGGCCCGACATGGATTTTAACTGCTCCCAGCGGCGTTGCGGTTTCTGCCGTTCGCACAGGCTGGAGGCCAACCCCTGTTCCGTCTGATCCGTAGGCTTCATCAGCGCACCTCGATCATCGTCACTGCGAAACGGGCCTTCGGCGAACGGCCGTCCGCATTCGGCGACGCCAAAATGCCATCGACCAACGAATTCGCCTGATGAAGCGGATCTCACTGGGACGTGATCACCGCGCCCCGTCACGGATGGTTGTCTGTGAATACAGAAGATCACAACCCAGCTTTCCTCGGAGCGACGTTCCCCGAAAAGGCCGTAAACGGGACGTTCGGAATGGAAGCGGGACGCATCCATGTTTAGGAAAGCAAGTCGATATTCAAATCCCATCAAGAGCTTCTAGACAGGTTGCAAGGGCGAAAGATCGCTCACGCGGCTACGCAAGGAAGGCTGCGGCTCCGCTCTCCAATTCAGCGAGTAGCAGTGTCAGTCGCGCGATTTCGTCCTCGTGTTCCGCCACCCGTTGCGCGATGAGGGTCTCGTCCTGCTCGGCCGCCGCCAGTTCTCTCAACTGTCGCAACCCGTCTCGCTCGATGGAGATTCGCTCCTCGATTTCATTTATCGCATCGGTGACATCGCTCATTGGCGGTCCTTCAGTTAATTATTTAATCTGCGGACAGGCTTCGCTTGCCCTAGTCATTTGGGAGGAGCATGGCGATGGCCGGCCCACAATACCCACCTTAATCGGCCGACGCCGCGGCGGATCGCAGCGCCGGCACTCAGGTGGCAGTCACAAATGTCATTGCACCTGCGAAACCAGGGTATCCATTCGCTTTTTGGCCATCGGGGGCATTTTCGCCTCCCGCGCCGCGGCCTGGTTCACCGGCGTGTTGCCGACTTCGATCAGGCCGACCATTCCCATTCCGAAATGAGGCTGACAGCGATAGCCGTAGAGGCCGGGCTCCTGAAAAGTTACATCCAAGGCCTTGGAAATGGCGCCCTTCAGTGGTGCCGCTCCATCCGGAAGCATGCCGGGTATCGTATTGACATTGTGCCCTTTATCGACCGGCTTGAAATGCACCGTGTCCCCCGGCTGAATATGCAGGAAGGCCGGCTCGAACGACATCGCCTGTCCGTCACTGCCCTTGTTCAACATTTTGACCTCGTACTCGGCGGCCCGGGCTCCCGCGGGAGTGAGGATCGAGAGCGCCAAAAGCACGGTGAAACTGAGGGTTTTCATTTTCGATTCCTTCGTTATTTGGGGTGGATAAACATGACTTACTAAGGGCGGGTTGAAGCGTTGCGGGATCGATCTGAAGACCGTTGCCCAATGGAAGAAGCGCGTGTCCATTGCCGATCTTCCGACCGGTCCGAAAGACCCGAAGTCAACGGTTCTGTCGACTATCGGCGATCGTACCGGACCGTCGGTGTCTGCATTGCAAGGAGTTCCTCGCTGAATGTGGGATGCACGGGCATGGTCGACATGAAGTCCGCCCGCGTCGCGCCGCTCTCCAATGCAATCGACAGGACTTGGATCATCTCGCTTGCGTCTTCGGCGAAGAGATGTACGCCGAGAATGCGGTCACTCTCACCGTCGACCACGAGCTTGAGCAGTGCGATCTCGCAGTCTCCGGTTACACCTGCCGCGAGCGGGCGGACGCGCGCTTTGTAGACGTCAACGACAGCGTATTGGGAGCGTGCCTCCAGTTCCGTTAGTCCGACCGTTCCAATCTCCGGGGTCGTGAATACGGCCGTCGGCACGTTGGCGTAGTCGACCCTCCAGGGCTTGCCCCCAAAGACGCTGTCGGCGAAGGCATGGCCTTCGCGGATTGCCACCGGCGTCAGGTTGAATTGGTTCGAGACATCGCCTACGGCAAAGATGTTGGAGACGCTGGTGCGCGAGCTCGCGTCGACGATGATTGCACCTTTCTCATCAGTCTTTACTCCAGCGCGGTCCAGTCCAAGCCCGATCGTGTTGGGCGCCCGCCCGAAAGCCATTAGCACCTGATCGGCATTGAGGCGCGCGCCCTGCTCAGTGACGACATCGATCGTGGCCGGCCTTTCTCCCTCACCGCCCACCTTCCCGGGCGCCATGCGCTTGATGCTGTCACCCAGCAGCACCTTGATCCCGCGATTCGTGTAAGACGCCGTAATCGCTTGACGCACGTCTTCGTCGAAGCCGCGCAGGACGTTGCTTCCGCGGCACACGACCGTGACGTCACTGCCAAGTGCCTCGAACAATCCCGCAAACTCCATCGCAATATAGCCGGCACCACCGACGACAAGGCGTCGCGGGAACTCCTTGAGGTCAAAGGCTTCGTCAGAGGTGATGCCCAACTCCATGCCCTCGAATGGCAGAAGCTCGGGCTTGGCGCCAGTCGCAATCAAGATGATGCCGGCGCGGACGCTGCGCCCGTCGGCGAGGCGCACCGTGTGTGCGTCCTCCAGCGTCGCGCGCGACTGGACTACCTCTACGCCCGACTTGGATTGCCCTTGCGCGTACAAGCCCTCCAGACGAGCGATTTCCCTGTCCTTTGCCGCCACCAGCGAAGGCCAATCAAAACGGGGAAGCGAGATCTTCCAGCCGAAGTCCGCCGCCTCGTCGAGGGCGTCGCCAAAACGACTCGCGTGAACAAAGAGTTTCTTGGGCACGCAGCCCCTGATGACGCATGTCCCGCCTAAACGGGACTCCTCCGCGAGCATCACGCGCGCGCCGTGGCTTGCGGCGACGCGAGCCGCGCGAATCCCGCCGGATCCCCCGCCGATGACGAAAAGGTCAACGTCGAATTCGGACGACACGCCTTCTCGCGACGCGGGAATCTCTGCAGACAGTGAGGGGACTTCGAGCCCCTGTTCGGAGTCTAAGTTGTTCACGTTGGTTCCAATCGGTTCGTATCAAGTGCCGGCTAGCCATCCCCTTCGCATTCCGCATGAGATGGAGAAGCAGGTCATTCTCGGAGCGCCGCGCCTAGACGCGCGGCTTAGCCTCAGTGGAGTGGCGTGCAACCGCGGCGATCTTCTCGGGCAGGATGCCAAAAAAGGCGACGTCCAACCCGAGCGCCGCGACCAACAGGCTCTCGGCACCGCTGAGGTTATCGCGCAACTGTGTGCTGATCTCGCCAGCGGTCAGTTGCGATTCGACGAACCAAGTGCCGGTCCGAAACTCGACCACGTCCTCGCCGAGTCGCTCGAGCTCTCGCTGGATGTCGTTGTAGTTACACATGACTCCCCGATTGATATCGTACTGGAACAATACCAGGAAGGTTGTCTTCTCATTGTTTGACGGACGCATTTGGCGCCTCCTTTGATAAGGCCGTTTGTCCTGGCACCCTGTCTAACTTGCTGCCACCTGCAGGCGGGCCATGATTGCGCCTGCGGCGGCTTGGTGCGTTGAGAAGATGGGGGTTCGCGCCATGGGACTGGCCGGTCATCCGACCGCCGTCCGACGCCGTTGACTAGCGTTGGCGCTCAAGAGTATCCGCCCGGGTGCTCCATATTAAGCCATCCGAGGTAGTCTCGCTTGCCAACACGCGCGCCGAGATGGCGAAGGATGTCGTGCGCCGTGGTGACGTGAAAGTAGAAGTCAGGGATCACTAGGTAAAAAATGTAATCAGCGCCACCGAACCAGCCACGCACAATAGGCGGCGTGAGCTGGTATGTACGAGATTCCGCTCCGCTGAGCTGCTCAGGCGTTATCGACTGCAGGAATGACCGAACGCCTGTCACGCGGGCTTTGAGGGCGGCATAAGTCTGCTCCACGTCAGGGGGAGCAACGGGATCCTGGTCGATAAGAAACGACAGGTGTCGTTCCACTTTGCTGGCGACGACGCTAAACTGCTCACCGAAGGTCAGCATGTCGGGCGCGAGCCGCGCGCGCAACACTTCGCCGGACTGGAGGCCCTTTTCCTCCTCAAGCGCCTTGCCGTGGTCGAGATAAGTATCCAGCACGGCAAACCCGTGCGCCATGCCGGGGATAATGGTGTCGAAGACACTGAAAGTCATTGCCTCATTCCTTCTGAAGTCATCGCAGTCACCGTCGTCCCCCGCAAAAAGGACATGTCGCAACCGTTCGTGGTGTCGACTTGGTGAGACATCGAAAAATCCTCTAGGTGGCTTTCGCCGGTACCGCGGTGTGTTCGAGCACTCAGTGTAGGCTCGGCTGTGGGGGCCACGCCAATAACCGGTGGAGATGGTTTCCATTCCTGCCGCCAAGTTGACAGCAACGGGGCTATGCGAGACCCTGGGTCGATAACTCTGTCGGAAGCGGTCGGAAGCGCCCAGCGAGCAGATCTCGGGGGCGGCAACTTCATCGGGGCTTTTCCCCGGGAAAAGATCGGCGCGTGCAGAACAGGCAGAGAAATGGTTATCGGTTCTATTCCGACGTTTCATTGGCCCTGCTTCACCCGATCGGCTTTGCTGGAAATGCTGCCAGCCTCGGGGTTGTGCGTACCGTTGATACTGCGATCAGGTGAGAGCGAGAAGCCCACCTCAACGCTGCGTCGACGACACGCCAAACGACTGCCGGAGCTCGCATTACCGAACACTATCTCAAAAAAGGCTCAGACTATGCCAACTGATGTGACGAGCGGACAGCCTAAGAAATTTCCGGCCCCACGGGATCCGCTGCTGCGCGATATGGCTAACTGCATTCGGTTCATCGCAGCCGACGCCGTCCAGAACGCGAAGAGTGGACACCCGGGCATGCCAATGGGAATGGCAGACATCGCGACCGTGCTGTTCCGCGACTTCATGAAATTTGACCCGAAGGACCCTTCCTGGCCAGACCGGGACAGGTTCGTCATCTCCAATGGACACGGCTGCCTTCTGCTCTACAGCATCCTCTACCTGACGGGATACGAAGGCATCACGATGGAGGACATACGAAGGTTCCGACAGATCGGCAGCAAGACTGCGGGACACCCTGAGTACTGGCACATTCCGGGCATCGAGACGACAACGGGGCCGCTTGGTCAAGGTGTCGGGAATGCCGTCGGGTTTGCGATTGCAGAGCGCGTCCTCAACGCGACCTTCGGGGATGACCTGCAAGACCATTTTACGTACGTCTTCATGGGGGACGGCTGTCTGATGGAGGGCATCAGCCACGAGGCCATTTCACTTGCGGGTCACCTGAAGCTTGGCAAGCTGATCGCGTTCTTCGACAACAACGCCGTCACGATCGACGGACCCATCTCGCTTGCCGTCTCCGACGACCAGGCGGCGCGGTTTGCCGCGTCAAACTGGCACGTCCAGGAAATTGACGGGCACGACACCGACGCGATCAGGGAGGCCATACGGAACGCTCAAGCGGTTACGGATCGCCCGTCGCTCATTTCATGCAAGACCGTCATCGGCTTCGGATTCCCGACGATTTCCGGGACGCGTAAGGCGCATAGCGACACGCCGGGAGAGGACGAAGTTTCTGGTGCCCGTGAGCTTCTCGAATGGAATTCACAACCCTTCGAGATTCCGGAGCCGCTGATTGACGCGTGGCGCGCCGTGGGATCGAGGGGCGAGGCCACGCGGCAGCGATGGCTGAATCGATTGGAAGCCTCCCCCGTTCCAGTCAAAATCGAGTTCGAGCGTCGAATGCAGGGGGTGTTGCCCGCACAGTGGCGGACGGCGATCGCGCGAGCCCTCGATGAGATGAGCCTTGCGGATACCCCGATGGCGACCCGCAAGGCGAGTGGCTTGGTCCTCGAACATTTGACCGCCGCGATGCCTGAACTGATCGGCGGATCAGCTGACTTGACCCCATCCAACAACGTGAAGACGAACAGCCAGAAGGAAATTGTGCCGGGGAAATTCTCGGGCTTGTACCTCCACTACGGCGTGCGCGAGCACGGCATGGCCGCAGCCATGAACGGGATGGCCCTGCACGGCGGCCTGCGGCCCTATGGCGGGACGTTTCTGGCATTCTCGGACTATTGCAGACCCAGCATCCGGTTGGCCGCGATGATGCGCGCATCCACGGTATTCGTGATGACACACGACTCGATTGGCCTCGGCGAGGACGGCCCGACGCACCAGCCTGTCGAGCAACTGAGCGCCCTCAGAGCCATTCCGCACCTTGCCGTGTTCCGGCCCGCCGACGGCGTCGAAACAGCTGAGTGCTGGCAAGCGATCCTCGAACGTAGCGAGGGCCCATCGCTGATCGCGCTCTCCAGGCAGGCCCTGCCACCGGTCCGCCGTGACCATTCCCAGGGGAACAAGTCGGCGAAGGGGGCGTATGTGATTCTGGAAGCGGACGGTGAGGAGTCCGTAGTAACGCTCCTTGCCGCGGGGTCGGAGCTACATTTGGCGATCGAGTCCCATGAGATCCTTCAAGAGGAGGGAGTGCCTACTCGCGTAGTCTCCATGCCCTGCAGACTGCTATTCGAGCAGCAACCCGAGGAATACAGGCGCGCTGTCTTGGGAGGCTCCGGGATCAGGGTAGCAGTAGAGGCGGGCATCCGGGATTCCTGGGACAAGTATCTCGGCGAAAGCGGCTACTTTGTCGGCCTCACCGAATTCGGTGCGTCAGGTAAGGCGACAGACGTTTTCGAGAGGTTCGGCATCACGACCGAAGCCATTGTGCGAATGGCCCACCACGGCATCTCCGAACACAAGCTGTGAGTGCTCCATGCTGTCGCGGTGCGGCACTCCGATTGTGCCTCCCGCGACAGCATGTGCCATTGCCGCATCGAGAGCCTCTAATTGGAGCGTTGATAGTTTATCCCTCAAGAGCGCGCAACGCTGCGCGTCGACAGGACACTAAGGACGCCATGCACTATTACGCCTCTCGCTCGGCGGCGTTGTCGTCAAAGCTCGCTTTTTCGCGCGCCAACAACGCCGTCTGCCTTGAATGACCCCATCTGTATCGTGACCCCGACTGTGCATTGTCGTCAACGACCCGATGGCAGGGCACTACGACGGCCAACTCGTTCGCCGCGCACGCTAGGCCAACCGCACGCTCGGCGGTTGACGCACCGACTTGACGCGCGATAGCGGCGTAGGTTGAAGTCTCGCCGATGGGAATGTCCCTGATGATTTCCCAGACGCGGTGCTCGAATCGAGACCCGCGCAGGTCGAGTGGCACATTTAGCCCGCGAGAGGGGCGTTCGATGAAGTGCACGACACGCATCGCGAGCTCATCCTCCGGCCAACGCCCAGGCTGCACGTCGGCCAGCGGAAACCGCTCCAGCAGAAGCTTGGTCAGGAGAACAGCGTCGGCACCCAGCAGGACCGTAACGACCCCTTTCTCGCTCGTAGCCAGCAGCAGCGCTCCGAGCGAGCTGTGCGAGAAGACATAGCGTATTGGCTCAGTTGTAGTGCGATCTTCCGGATAACCTGTCATGACGTGGCAGGCGTCACCGTTGATGTATTCGGGCCGGTTTGGCATCAGCGTTTTCCAATTGATTATTGACGTAAGAAGGCCGCGGGCCGAAGCCGGGGCCTTCAATGGAGAGTATGGTCAGACCTGACCAGAAGTAACGTTGATGTCGTTGCCCGAAGGGGATCGAGAGACGGAAGCGAGCCGAGGGTTGCCGCCTGGAGCTCATTGAAATCGCCTTCAACGCTGTAGCGAATGGAAAAGAACCGAGCCCGAATTGATCTCGGGTAACCGAGGACCCAAAATCGTCCCACAATGGCCCTCGACTAGCTCGCGTCGCTTGCGGATCGCCTGCACGCAATGTGTCATGAACGCGTATATTCGTCCTGACTTGCGGATATCCGGATGGGTCAGCAGCCACAGCTCATCGTTGAGCTCTGGCTCCACTGCCCCAACGCGTATAAGATCCGGCGTGATATCTCCAACCATGCAGGGCAGGTATCCGACTCCCAGCCCCGCAACGATCGCCGCTGCGGCACCGGCAACTGAATCGGTCCGGTAGGCGATGTTGTCGTGATGTACGCGCTCCTCAATGAATTTGGACGCTTTGAGGCCAGAGAGATTTCCCGCGTAGGAAACCCATTGGCAATCAAACAGCTCGTCGGTGTCGCGCCAAGACGGAGCGGAGTTGGGAAGGCGGGCATAGGGCGCCCAGGCAATCGTTGCGACTTTCCGGCCAAACAGATTTTCAGGCGGGTTTTCAGTGGCCCTGACCGCGATATCGGATTCTCCTCGCGCCAGGTTCAACGGACTGTTTCCAACGGTCACCTCCACCCGAATCGAGGGATTGAGCACCTTGAACTCGGCGATCATTGGTGTGAGAAAGTGCAAGAGAAGGAAATCGCTTGTCGTGATACGTAAATCGCCGACATGGCCCTGGACATGACCGGTGACGCGGCGGGCCACACTCACGACGTCCAGTTCGACCCGCTCTGCGAGCGCTAGCAATTCGTCGCCCTCTGCAGTCGTCACATATCCGGTTCGTCGCCGATCGAAGAGGGTTACGCTTAGCGTTTCCTCGACCTTAGCCAATCGACGCGCGATGGTCGAACTGTTGATGCCGAGCATTTCGGCGGCCGAGGACAGGGCTCCGCACTTGCCGATCGCGTGTACCACGCGAAGATCGTCCCATGAAAGCTTGGAGAAAGACTCGCTCATGGTTCTCCTTTGTTCAATTGTGGCGGGCTCTCGTTCGCCGGCGATACAATGAGCCTCGCTATGCGACGTCTTCGATCACAAGCTTCCTTCCGTTGAACTCCGCGGTCTCGCCGGCCCGAGCTCCTTCGATTGCCTCGAAAATCGGGGCCATTGTGGAAATCCCCATGACCTCTTGGCCATCGCATGTGAATTTGCTGGTGGAGACGGCGATGACGAAGTATCGACCAGAAAGCCGCACGAGCGCTCCTTCAGTAACAGTCGACTTTGGCCCGAAGTCGATCTCTCTCAACTTGTCGAGCTTATCGGTATGATCGTGGAGGGTATCGTCGAGAGCTTCGGAAAGATCACTGGCGATTTCCGCCTGGGCCTGCTCATCGTTTTCGATCGGTTCACTTCGGTCGAGCCGCGCATCAGCAATATAGTCGAAGTATTTTTCGCGGGTGCTTTTAAGGGCTACACCCTCAAGCGAAAGCATCGTCTCTTTGATAATGTTCTTATCCATCGTTTCCTCCTTGAGGAGCCTCGTTCCTCGCAATAGGCCTAGCTCCTCGAGCTTTCCGAGCATCGGTTACGACCGCCGGAGCATCTCATTCGTTATCGGGAACTTCATTGTCCGGTAGCAGCTAAGCCGACGGGCGCTCAGACCGGGCCATCATACTCGCCACGCGCCGGATAATCTTTGGTGATGGCAAAGTCGATCGCCTGCAGCAATTCCGAGAACACCGGACGCGCGAACGGCATAGTTTGAACCGCGCCGTAATACAAAGTACCGTCCGGTCGAACGAGGAACACGCCTGGCTCCGAAAATAGCGGTGGCTCTTCGACGTTAATCGATGACTTTCCACGCGATGAGGAAATATAGAGTCCCCATTGGCGGGCAACCGTGAGCGGCAGCGAATATCCGAATCGCAGGTTGGTGCCGACCTTGCGCGCCATTTCCTGAGCGCGCTCGTGATCGTCAGAGCTGATGGCGATGACCTTTGTGCCGCGACGCTCATATTCGGGGAGCAGCGATTCCAGGTCGCGCAGATACTTGAGGCAGACCGGGCAATGGAGACCGCGATAAAAGGATATCAACGTAAATAGCTTCGGTGCGTCGGCAGCGAGATCAAAGTCGCCATGAGCAAGGGTCGGCACGCGCAGTTCGGGAACTGGTCGACGAGGCAGCAGCATTCTCTTCTCCGTAGTTATCGCTTGGGTACGTTCTCAGTTCGAGCATTAGGGGTGACATGCGGCGTGCACGATACCGGTCGTTGACTTCACTGCGGTTCAGACCTGCGCGACGTGCGCAAACGCCCATAACCCAGCCACTCGCAACCTGGGGCGAGACTACGTCGATGCCCTTTCACTGGGAAATGTCCGACCGTTATGGTTTCTATTCCCGCGCGTTACGGTGCCGATGGCGTCGCCGCGACGATGGCTTCTGTTCCCTCTTGGAGCATAGGGCCGATCGCGTCCGCGATTTCTGCGCTGTGCGTTTCCAGTGTCGGGGCTTCGACGCTGACTTCGCGGAGCATTCCGGCCGGTTATGGATACGATAGCTTTACCCGAATGGCCGCCGAATTTATTTCCTGAAAGAACCGCTGGGGTAGACGCGGCACTGAGATCTCCCACGAAGACCAAATCTTACTATGTGCCAGCGACGCGTCAGCCGCGCGGGCGAGGAGCAGAGCCATCAAAACCTTAGAACCGGAAATCGACAACATGGAGCCCACTGAGCATGAACTGCTCGCCGAATTGCGGCGGCTGCGCCGGTCATTGCGCTTTCATCCGGCCGACCTGGGCGATCCGATGGAGCCGCTTTCAGTCGGTCAACGCGTGGCGGACTCGGTTGCAAGCGTCATGGGCTCCTGGAAGTTTATCATTGTCCAGACCGTCCTCCTCGTTGCATGGATTTCGATCAACCTCGTCGCCGCGGCGAGGAGTTGGGACCCCTATCCGTTCATCCTGTTGAACCTGGCGCTCTCATTTCAAGCTGCCTATGCTGCGCCGATCATCATGATGAGTCAGAACAGGCAGCAAGATATCGATCGAAGAGCGGCAGAAAACGACTATAAGATCAACGTCAAGGCCGAACTAGAAATAGAGCTCTTGCATGAGAAGATAGATGAGCTTCGAGCGCAGGAGGTGCTTCGACTGTCCGAGGCCGTTAGCACTCTGACTGATCTACTTCTGCAGACGAGGCAGTCTGGCCGAACAGGTTTTGCCGGAGCCGTCGAACAAGAGGACGCCACTCCATAGCCGGCACTTAAACACTGCCGCAACCAAGCATCTGCGCTATTTGATGCCCAAGATTAGGCTCGCTTGATAGCCAGTCGCAGACTCAGCTGACTCCCGATCTTAGCGAACAGCGCCGGAGTTCTCCCGCGCGCCTCTAGTCCTTTTTTGCGTCCTCAGTGCCCAGAAATCATGCACTTGTGGGGCATTCGCTCCGATTCACTACCACGCGTTTGACGCGTCCGATCGAAACCCCAAGACAAAGTCTCTCACTTTTTCCGCGGACATCTCGCATGGTTTGAGAGATGCGTTGCCGGATCCGAGACGATATAGGTTGAAACTGACAATGTCTGTTCCGGCCAATTCTCGCGCAAACAGACTGTTACGTCGTCCATCGTCGGATCGGCGAAGGCTCACACCATATCGCCGTCCCTCGTAGATCCCTTCGCTGTAGCCCTCGGGGAGTGCTCCTAGCGCCGCCTCGAAATCAACACTCTCCATCCAGCTAACGCTCCTTTTCGACGTGCGAAGCATATGTTTGCACCGCCCGTTGTTTTTTGCGCGCCACCTAGATGGCATCGATTCCATAACCACAGGTCCCTAGACCATCGAATTTCGCAGTCGTATTTTCGGACGTCTGCAAAGGAATTCGAAAGATGACCACATACCACACACAGGGAGGCGGACGATGAAGGCAATCGTGGTAACGGATCAGGCTGCTGGAACGGCCGGGATGAAGCTGATGCAGCGGCCCGAGCCGCAGGCAGCGATAAACGACGTCGTCGTACAGATTCATGCGTCGGGATTCGTTCCGACCGAGCTGACATGGCCCTCGACCTGGACCGATCGCCGCGACCGTGACCGAACACCGTCGATCCCCGGCCACGAGCTGGCCGGAGTGGTCACGGCCCTCGGCTATGGCACGACGGGACTGTCGGTGGGACAGCGTGTGTTCGGCCTCGCCGACTGGCATCGCGACGGCACCCTGGCCGAGTTTGTGGCCATCGAGGCACGCAACCTTGCGCCGCTGCCAGGCGACGTCGACTTCACGGTGGGCGCCAGCTTGCCGATCTCGGGCCTGACCGCGTGGCAGGGACTGTTCCAGCACGGCCGTCTTCAGGCGGGGCAGAGTGTCCTTGCGCACGGCGCGGCCGGCGCAGTCGGGACGATGGTGACGCAGCTCGCGCGTGAGGCCGGCGCCTACGTCATCGGCACCGGACGCGCCGCCGACCGTCAGAAGGTCCTCGACTTCGGCGCGCAGGAGTTCGTCGACCTCGACAATGACGTCCTCGAAGACGTCGGTGGCGTCGATCTGGTGTTCGACGTCATCGGCGGTGACATCCAGAAGCGGTCCGCAGGCTTGATTCGAGCCGGAGGAACGCTGGTGACCATTGTCGGGCCAGCCGAGACGCGGCCTGCCTACGGCCTGGCGGTCGACTTCGTTGTCGAGTCCGATCGTGCTCAACTGGGTGAGATCGTCCAGCGGGTGCGGGACGGACGACTGCGGACGAACATCGGCAACATCGCGACCTTCGACGAAGCCGTCGCCGCCTTCAACGCGACCGCTCGGCGCACGGGAAAGACGGTCATCCGCGTTCGTCCGTGAGGACTCGGAGAGGGCGAACGGTTCTGCCCTCCTGTTGATCATCGTCGCCTTTGCAATCTGGTTGGTCTAGTCCGGCGCCGGTGAAGCGGCGCAACATGAAATCGACTAGGCCGGCGCGTTTTCGGAAGGCGATTGTAACTGGGTCCAACCGCATGTGATGCCGACGGCTTTGGACGCTTGGACACGGCTTCGGGATTCCTCTGACGCGAGCTTGCTTTAACCTCGTGTCGGATTGCGACCTTCAGTCTTCGGTAGTCGGTGCAAAACTCTTGAGAGGCCTTGCAATGAAAACTTCGCAGCTCTTCCAGACGGCGCTAGAGCCAGATGACCTTCACACTTTCTTTCACGACGTTCGTCAGACCAGCGAAAGACTGGGTGAACCACTTTCCGACGCCGATGCGACAGTACAGTCGATGCCCGACGCGAGTCCGGCTAAATGGCACCTCGCACATACGACCTGGTTCTTCGAGGCGATGGTGCTCAAGCCGTTTGTCCCGGCTTACAAAACCTTTGATGAGGATTTCAACTTTCTCTTCAACTCGTATTACGAAACGCTCGGGGCGCGTCAGCCGCGGCCGCGACGTGGGATGATCACACGGCCGGCGTTGAGCCACATCCTGGACTATCGGAAGCATGTCGACGATGCCCTCGATGCGTTATTGCGCACGAGCCCGGGCCAGCGCGTTGCAGAGTTGGTCGAGCTCGGCTGTCATCATGAGCAACAGCATCAGGAACTCTTGCTCACCGACATCTTGCATCTTTTCGCTCAGAATCCACTTCATCCGGCCTATCGTGATCCTGGGCCTGTCACCGTGGAGACTGCTGTCCTACCTCCGCTCTCCTTCACCGAGTTCGACGAGGCGATCGTTGAGATTGGCCATGGATCCGTTGGATTCGCCTACGATAGCGAAGGTCCGCGACATCGCGCTCTGGTCGAACCTTTCCGGCTCGCCAATCGCCTTGTCACGAATGCCGAGTGGGCGGACTTCGTCGATGACGGCGGCTATAAGAAATCGCTCCTATGGCTGTCGGAGGGTTGGGCAAAAGTGCAGGCCGAAGGATGGTCCCAACCTCTCTACTGGGAGGAGCGCGACGGACAAAACTGGACGATGACGCTGAGAGGTTTCCAACCCCTCGATCCCACCGCGCCGGTCACTCACATAAGCTACTTTGAGGCGGACGCGTTCGCGACATGGTCCGGAAAGCGCCTTCCAACGGAGGTCGAGTGGGAAACCGCGGCTCAGGGGATCGCGATCCAGGGCAATTTCCTCGACACGAACCGTCTTCGTCCCAAACCGGCATCACCTCACGTTGGTGGTCTTCAGCAGATGTTCGGGGATGTCTGGGAGTGGACCCGCAGCGCGTTCTTGCCATATCCGCGGTTTCGCACGGTCGAGGGCGCTGTTGGCGAGTACAACGGCAAATTCATGTCAGGCCAATTCGTGCTTCGCGGGGGCTCCTGCGTAACCCCGCCAGGGCATATGCGCGCGAGCTACCGAAACTTCTTCCCCGGGCATGCTCGATGGCAGTTTTCGGGGCTGAGGCTCGCTGAGGACGCGTAAAAGGCCGGCGAGCCGAGACGTGTTAATCCCAATCTGAAGGAGATACTCATGAGCAAACAACAGATCGTTCCCGCCATGGAAGTGATCGGCGCCGACGGCGTCCATGTAGGCACCGTCGACGCTATTGTCGACGGCCGCATCAAACTAACAAAGCGCGATAGTGGTGAGGGCAGTCACAAGGGGCACGATCATTTTATCGACCTCAGCCTGGTCGCCATCGTGGAGGGCAAGCAAGTCCGCCTTTCGGCGAACGCAGCCGTAGCCATCACCTTCGAGGAAGAGAAATCACGTAACCCGGTTTGACCGCGCATTCGCGAACGACGGTTTCCGGGGCCGACCACGGGCTCGCACCAAAACCGACGGCGCCGAAAGGAAATGAACATGACATCAAAACTTGAACAGTTGCGCACGATGTCGACGATTGTCGCCGATACCGGTGATCTGGAGGCCGTCGCGCGGTTGAAGCCAGTCGATTGCACCACGAACCCCACCATCGTCCTCAAAGCCATAGAAAGCGAGCCTTACAAGGAGGTCGTCCAAGAAGCGCTGTCATGGGGACGTAAGTGTAGTGGCGACCCGTCGCGCATTGCGGCAGCTACCGCAGATCGCTTGGCGATTTCCGTTGGGGTCGAGCTTTTGCGCCGCGTGCCTGGATACGTCTCGACGGAAGTTGACGCCACCCTCTCCTTCAATGTCGCGGCCTCAACCGCTAAGGCTCGCCAAATCATAGCCAACTACGAGCAGCGCGGTGTCCAGCGCGACCGGGTGCTCATCAAACTCGCCGCGACGTGGGAAGGGATACGCGCGGCCGAGATCCTGCAGCGGGAAGGCGTGTCGTGCAACATGACGCTCTTGTTGAACCGCGCACAGGCCATCGCAAGCGCCGATGCCGGGGCATTCCTGATCTCGCCGTTCGTAGGGCGCATTTATGACTGGTACAAGAAAGCCGAAGGCAGGGATTTCACGGCCAAGGAAGACCCAGGTGTCCGGTCCGTTCGTGACATCTACAATCATTTCAAAACCGAAGGCATTGAAACGATCGTCATGGCCGCATCATTCAGGAATATCGGTCAAATTCAGGCACTTGCCGGCTGCGACCGACTTACGATCGCGCCAAGTCTCCTGGATGCCCTGGAATCGAACAGCGATCACCTTGAGAGAGCACTTTCGCCCGGCACGCATCCCGAGCAACCGCTGCGGCAGCCGGCGGATGCCATTTGCCACTGGTTTGTCAGCGAGGACGCGGTCGACATCAAGCATCCGGCGCCTAATGCGCCGATCGATGAGGTGACGTTCCGCTGGATCATGAACGAGGATGCGATGGCAACCGAGAAATTGGCCGAGGGCATCCGCATATTCGCACGGGACCTGCAGGAACTGCGCACCCGAATTGGCAAGCAGCTCCAATAGTCGGCCTTAGGACGTTCTATAAGGCGACGACCGCCCCAACCGAACGGTTTCAGCCCGGGCTATATCGGCTCTTATCGCATGGAGAGGAATGAGAAATGGCAGTCGCGACGTGGAACGGGACAGTGATAGCGAAATCGGACAAGACTGTTGTCGTCGAAGGCAACCACTACTTTCCGCCTGAATCCGTCAATACCCAATATCTTAGGCAGAGTGCGACGACCAGCCGGTGTCCATGGAAGGGCCTTGCGAACTACTATTCGCTTATCGTCGATGGCAAAACCAATGAAGACGCGGCATGGTATTATGCGGATCCCTCCGATGCTGCAGCGTCCATCAAAGGTTACATCGCATTCTGGAAAGGTGTGGATGTAAGGTGATGGACTGACTGCCTTCGTCACCTGGCTTTCTGATGAGAAGCGGTCGTGGGCCGCCGGTGCTTGGTCAGACTGACCGCCTGACGCCATCAACACGTAATGGGTCGCCTACCGGCTTCCGGCTGCGGCAGGGCTGGATCGCCTACCACTATGTAAGCGAACTTGATGTTCCGGGCTTGACCGAGAATTTCCGAGGCGCTGATCCTAAGATCAGTAAGACAAATGCCCGATGGCGGCTAATCACGCGGCGTCGCCGTCTTCCGTCTCATACGCAACTAAGACGCGTTTCGCTTCTGACCGATAGTCTGAAGGGTCGGTCCCGTAGTGCTGCCGGAAGGTTCGAGTGAAGCTGCTGCGGCTCTGATATCCCGCCTGAAGTGCGACTTGCTCGATGGACAGTGCGTTGGCAGCCAGCAGGTTCGCCGCATGCCGCATGCGAAGACGTCTCAGGACAGACATCGCCGATTCGCCAAACGCAGCCGTGAATCTCGCCATGAACGCCGAGCGGCTCAACCCAACCGATTTGCACAGGGTTTGAACGCTGAAGTCCGCCGCGGGACGTGACGCCATTTCCGCGAACGCGCGCGCTATCGGCGGGTCACTCAAAAGCGAAAAGCGCTCCACCCAAGCGTTTGACGAAGTCAGACAGCGACGAAGCAGGGTCAGTAGCACGAGCTTGAACAGCGCTGACGCCATCGGTCCCCGACCGATCTCGTGCGTAGCGAGTTCAACCATCGCATAGCTCATGACCTGGTCGAGCTGATCATACGCATCAAAGGTTTCAACTACCGGCGAAGCGAGCGAAGCAAAGAGATCCAGTCCGGGACCGTAAACCGCGTGGAAGCAACCGCAGACAAGCGAAAACGATGCCTCGCCTTCGCCGATCTCGTAGCGGTGCACGGAGCCGGGAACGAAGGTGCTTTTCTTGATGCTGCAGGCGCCGGAACGGGAGCGCCCGAATGATGAACCGTCCGCGACGATCTCGATTGACTTGTTCGCCGGCGCCACGACGAGCCTGTGCGGGACGAGATCGATTGCTGCTTCGCCATCGACGATGATCATGCCGGAGCCGGTAAGACCATAGTATATGGTCGGCAGATCGCCTCCCTCGATGTGGAGGCTGGCTCCTGGGGCGAACAGGCACTCGGACAACTGGGCCGACGCTACTTCCATCGTGCCCATCAGTTTGTCGAGATCAGCTCGCGATATTCGCCAAAGCGCTTCGCATCCCACGTCCAGAAAGCCTCACGGTGCATCAGCTCGACGGTCGGAGGCTCAGGACACCACTGTCTGACGCGGACGCTCCGCGCAGCGCGTCATGTGAACGGTTTTATGCGCTCCGGCTCGACTGGATTGTTGAGCATCAATAATTGCCATCACCCTAAATGAAGGCCGGTGCACAATCGCTCAGCTGGATGGTTTGGTGTAGCCTCAAGGCCCGAATATGATAATTTCAGTCAGCACATGAATGGGCAGCAAATAGGCCGTTTTTGCTACCCATAGTGGATGAATGACAATCTGACGCTCGCGGTTTAGTAGCGAATGAGTCCGAACAGGCCGAATAACGCGTCCGCATCCTGCCAAGCCTCTGCAACCCTCCATCCCCCAGAGCGGGCAAGCCGCTCGAAGCTCTCCACCGTATATTTTCGGGAACTCTCCGTGTGGATGGTTTCCGACGTTCTGAAGAGGAAGGTCTGTTCACAAACATTAACGCGCTGATCGCATAGGCTGACCAAGTGCATCTCTACGGCTTTCTCGATCTCGTTCCAGCGCGCCACATGTTTGAACTGCTCTAAACGGAAGTCGCCGCCAAGTTCGGTGTTGATCCGCTCGAGGAGATTGAGGTTAAACGCGGCTGTCACGCCCGCGCTGTCGTCGTAAGCACGCAGAAGCGTATCTACGTTCTTCTGGAGATCGACACCGATGATGGCGCGTCCGTCATCGCCCAAGTGGCGCCCCATCTGCGTAAGCAAAGCCTGCGCCTCGATCGTGTTCAAATTCCCCATCGTCGAGCCCGGGAAAAAACCTGTCCTGCCGGCGTCGGAGCCATCAAACGGAACCTCAAATACATCCAGGAAATTGCGCTCGATGGGGCGCACGCAGAGCGATGGGAAGCGCGAAGCAATCCTCTTCGACGTTTCTGCAAGGAAGGCATCGGCGATATCGATCGGCACGTAACCGCGTGGGTCGCGCAGTCCTGCCAGCACAAGCTCGGTCTTAATGCCGGCTCCGGCACCATACTCGACGAGAATCGCGCCCGAGCCTACAAAATCAGCGATGTCCCCCTGCCGCTCTCGCAGGATCGAGGTTTCGGCTCGGGTCAGGTAATACTCTTCGAGCTTGGTTATCTCTTCGAAAAGGGCGGATCCTCGCTCGTCGTATAACCAACGGCTTGGCAATGTCTTCGCATCAGCCGATAATCCGGCGACCACATCTCGGGCAAATTCATTTTCAACAACTTCGATGCTCTTATTTACATGATGCATAGTTTCCGCTTTCGGTGACGCGACAGATGACGGCCGCGATGAAGTCGCGGCAAGAGCGTCACCATAGATTCTTGCCATGCACAGCGAGTCTACAATGCGTCTCCAATCGTCCGTGTGGACGACGCAACGCGTTGTCTCCATTCCGTCCTTGTATGATTGTGATTGGAGAAGAGGAGTTGTTTCGCCCAAAAATTCGCGGTCGTCCGCGACGATTCCGGAGTCGCGCCGACGATATCCACTGGCTATCGAAAGCATGGCCAAATGGAATTTTCAATTCCATCCGGCACACTTGATACTCTTTCGTTCGCGATGCGCACGGCGAAAGACAAACCGCCGAAATTTGGGCGGATTTGCCGAAACTTCGGCTAAAGAGGGAGCTCCTTTCGGCGCTGACAAGCCCGGCGCATGGCGGTATCGGACATGAATGGAGGGTAACATGTCCTTTTCGATATACGACGTCACCGTTCCCGTGATGCTGCATGGGCTCACGGTTATGGACGACTATTTGCTTTGTGCCCAAAACCTGGAGCGCTCCAATTCTCTTGATCCGGGAAGCGTACTGACATCCAGGCTCGCTCCCGACATGCTGACGTTCGGTGAACAATTCGCGGTCAACTGCAACAAGGTCGAGCTGCACATGACCAAGCTTATGAATCGAAACCAGGCGACTCCGCATGACGTCGCGATGATCTATCCCGCTCTTCAAGGACGTCTGTTAGAAACGCGCAGCTTCCTGCAAACAATCCAGCCGGAAGATCTGTCGAGCGCTCAGGCACACGTTTATGAACTGACTCCGTCGGTTGCACGGGGCTGGTTCGGCGGAGATGATTACATTCGACACGTCGTACTAGCGGATTTCTTTTTCCATATCGCGGTGGCGCACTCGATTCTGCGGCATCTTGGGGCTCCGGCAGGAAAGAAGGACTATCTGGGGGATCTCACGCCAGTGGGTGAGGGAGTGGCCGTTTTCGTTACCTGAAGCGGGGAGGCCGGCGGACGTTCGCCCACAACTCGTCCCTGCCCGCAAACGGGCCGAACAACAGCTGCAACTGCCGGATCTGGCAATTGTCGAGGTTGTGGCACCTGCCGAATTCCTCAACGCTGATCCTCTCCGCGGATCGAGGGCAGCCGGGATCGGCCAGTTGCTGGACAAGGTGCACGCGAAAGCCTTTAGCGTCTTCCGAACTCATCCCTATCTTCCTGGATGTCATAGTCTGCATTGCAATGAATCCCGATGGTGGGACGTAATCTCTCGGGCTTTATCCGGCCATCAGCCGTCGAGCATTTTGGCATATTCGGGGTGACGGCTGGCGAAGCGTGCCATGAAAGGACATTTTGCGATCACCCGACGGCCGGCGGCGTGCAGCTGTTCGAACACACCTTCGGCGAGCTTCGTGCCTATCCCTTGTCCCGAAAACTCCTGTGGGACCTCCGTATGAAGTAGGACAAATCTGTCGCTTTCGATCTTGTAATAAGCGACGGCGACGGTACCGCCGATGGCAAGCTCGAAGCGCTTGGCTGCAGGATTATCTATTACATGCGCGTCCATATCAGTCCTTCCGCCATGCTGCGGCAAAGCCCGTCAAGGAGGCGGGTCGGGATATAATCAAAATTGAGTGCTCAGCCTCGCCGCAACATCAGCCTTTTGCGAGCAGCATTTTTACTGGACCAGTTCCGCAAAATTGCGGTTAGTCCTGCTGATACGCAAACTGGGCTTATCGCGCAAAGGCCGTGCTCAGTACGAGTCTCTCAGACATGATGCGTTGACCGTCACCGCGACCTCACTGCATCCCGCCTCAGACTTGAGTGAGAACGCGCGTCCGCGGCCCTATTTTTTTGTGGTGCGATCCAGTTCCAAGAAGCCGGTGATACGCATGGCTCTGAGGATATCAGACAGAGGATCACGCATTTTGGACGCCTGGATACAGGAGTCTGCGATATCGATGTTTAACGGCCAAAAGGCTGGCCATATATTCCGGTCCTCGCCAACAATTCGAAGGCCGATGCATGCAATATGTCCTGCCAGGAAAGACCGGGCCGTATGTCTCCTGTCTCTGCCTTAGCAGCATGACTTTCCGCAGGACGGACGGGATCCGTCGTCTCGACGCCACGCGCGCCTGGCTTTCTGCCGGACGTCCCTCGAAAGAGCCCTGCGTCTCCTCTCGCGGCGCATCGAAACGATGATCAGCGGCGTCTGGCGATCGACGAGGGAGAGTAAACCATGAAGATAGTCGTGATCGGCGGCACTGGTTTGATTGGCTCGAAGACAGTTGCCATTCTGCGCCGGGGCGGCCAGGAGGTCATCGCGGCGTCGCCCAAAGGTGGCGTCAACACCGTCACCGGAGAAGGGCTCAAAGAAGCCATGGCCGGCGCATTAGTGGTGATCGACCTCTCCAATGCGCCTTCATCTGACCCCCAGGCGGTATTGGAATTCTTCGAGACCTCCGGCCGCAACCTTGTTGCGGCGGAGGCCGCGGCGGGCATTCGGCACCATATCACGTTATCCATCGTCGGGACCGACAGGGTACCCGACCAAGGCTATTACCGCGCCAAAGTCGCGCAAGAGAAACTGATCGAGGCTTCCGGTATCCCCTATACGATCATCCGCTCGACCCAGTTCCTGGAATTCCTCGGCCGCATCGCTGATGCGAGTACGGATGGAAGCGTCGTCAGGCTTGCGCCGGGCCTGCTTCAGCCTATCGCGGCTGACGACGTTGCCGCCGTCGTCGCCGAAGTGGCCTTCGATAATCCGCGAAACGGCATCGTCGAGATCGCAGGCCCGGAACGAGCGGAGTTCGACGAAATCGTCGCTCGCTATTTGAAGGCTGTCGGCGACCCGCGGAAGGTCGTGAAAGATCCCGAAGCCCGATATCGCGGCGGGCGGATCGAGGAAAAGTCGCTCGTACCCTTGGGCGAGGCGCGTCTCGGCCGCATCAGTCTCGAGGAGTGGTTACGGCGCTCGCAGAAAGGAGCCTGATCAGACCGTCGCGGGCCGCATCGACACTGCGCGATGCAGCCGCCGGTGATCAACAAGCCCAGGCGATGACCGCTTACGTTTTGCCCGGAGCCTCCCGCAAGGACAGCTTCAATATTGAAGAAGGAAAAAGCCCGTGAAGTTCCGAACCATCATCGCCGCCACCTGCGCCGTCCTCGCCCTCTCGATGGCCGGCCCCATCTCCGCCCATGATAGCAAAGCGGAAGCCGTCACGAAGAACTTCGAGGCGGCCATTCCCAATATCCCTGGCAAGTCGTTGATCGCCGTAGAAGTCGATTATGCGCCAGGCGCGGCCTCGCCCTCCCACACCCACGCGAAGTCGGCTTTCATCTACGCCTATGTGATTTCGGGTGCGATCGAGTCGAAGGTGAATGACGGCGAGACGCGCATCTATCGGGCAGGCGAGAGCTGGTCCGAAACGCCGGGTGCAACCCATTCGATCAGCCGCAACGCGAGCAAGACCGAGCCGGCAAAGCTGCTCGCCGTGTTCGTCAGCGACACCGATGACAAAGCGCTGACTACGCCCATCAAATAGCCTTCAAGGCAAGAAGCCAATGACCAGACGCCTGGATTACAACCGAATCGCTCCGAACGGAGCCAAGGCCCTCGGAGGTGTGTATGGCTATATCATGCAGAGCGACCTGCCCGCCGAGCTGGTCGACGTTGTCTATCTCCGCGTTTCGCAGATCAACAACTGCGGCTATTGGCTCGACATGCACACACGCGATCTCACGAAGAGGGGCGTGCCGATCGAGAAGCTCGCCCTGGTTCATGCCTGGGAGGAAGGCGGCGACCTTTTCAACAAGACCGAGCGCGCCGCCTTGGCCTGGGCCGAGACGGTGACGCGCGTGGCACAGACCGGTGTGCCGGACGGCGCCTATCAGGCAGCGCGCGCGGTTTTCGGCGAGAAGGAGCTGGTCGACCTCACGATCGCGATCAGCCTGATGAACGCCTACGACCGCATGGCGATCAGCTTCCGCAACACGGCCTACGCGGCCATCGAAAAATAAGCAAAGCGCACCTGCCGCGGTGCTCACATCTCGAAGGAAGGACATCCTCTCATGAAAATCTTTGTTGCCGGCGCCACCGGTGCGGTGGGCCTTCCGCTCGTACGCGCGCTGCGCACCCTGGGCCACGAGGTCACGGGCATGACACGCGGCGGCCCAGGCGTCGATCGACTGCGTGAGGTCGGCGCGTCTGCTTCCACCGCTGATGCTTTCGACCGAGGGGCAGTATGCGACGCAATCGCAGCCGCCGCGCCGGATGTGGTGATTGACCAGCTTACATGGCTGCCCGCGAACCCCGCCGACATCATCAGGTCCATGCCAAACGACACGCGTCTCCACGAGGAGGGCGGTGCCAATCTGTTCGCCGCAGCGCAGGAATTTGGCGTCGCACGCTATATCCTGCAATCGCGTGGCTTCTATCTTGACGCTCCGTCGGGGCAACTCGCCGACGAGACGGCCCGGCTTCGCTACGATGCGCCCGGTCCGATCGGCGAGAGTACGCGCGTGATGGGCGCCTATGAAGATCGGGTCTTGGGCTCGAGGGCGTTACAGGGTGTCGTGCTGCGCTATGGATTCTTTTACGGACCGGGCACTTGGTATCGTCCAGACGGCGCGATTGCGGAGCAGTTTCGCAAGGGTGAGGCAAGAATTATCAGCGATGGCGCGGCGGTCTGGTCTTTCGTCCATATTGACGACGCGGTCGCGGCAACCGTTGCGGCGATCACCGCCGAACCCGGAACATACAATGTTATGGACGATGATCCGCTGCCTGTGTCCGAATGGATGCCGGCGTTCGCCCGCTGGGTCGACGCGCCGGTACCGCCTCGAATGAGTGAGGCGGACGCGTTGGCTCTCGTCGGTGAGGAGGCGGTCTTCTACCATATGAGCCTGACGGGGGCATCCAACGCGCGAGCCAAGGCGAAGCTTGGTTTCACGCCGCGTCGGCTGCTCTGGGCGAACGATCAAATTCCGCGTCTTGCATCGGAAGCCGGCGTGTGAGGAAGCCGACGGTCTCGCCGACGCAGGAGCCGACTTCCTTGCGTGCGTGGAAGCGCCGCGCTCGCAGCACGGCGTGCCAAGCGCCTCTCAGCCATTCCGATAACGGTCAGTTATCGACTCCATGGCGAGAGGTGATTTTCTTTCTTACCGTCGTCAATCCAATCTTCGAGCCATCGTCCGGGTCAAAGTCGGCGGTCCGTTGAACGATCGCAGGCAGGAGGCCGAGATCAACATTTGATGAGTTCTGGCGAGCGACGCATGGAGCCGCTCAAATTTCTTTCAAGCGAGGATATCTATGATTGAAATCACTGCCGACATGACGGCGATCATCCAGCAAGCGATTCTGTCGTTCGTCGCGACGGTCAACGAGGACGGGACGCCCAATCTTTCGCCGAAAGCGTCCTTGACGGTCAGAAACGGCGTTCTCTACTTCGCCGATATCGCATCGCCCCGGACGATACGGAACTTGAGGCGCAATCCCGCCGTCGAAATTAACGTAGTCGACATCTTCCAGAGGCGCGGTTATCGATTCAAGGGCCGTGCGTTGATACTGCCGCCAGGCGATGACGAGTATTCGATGATCGCCGACTGGGTTCGGGCGACGAACGGCCAAGAGTATCCTGTCGATCACGTTGTCAAAATCGACACCACTTCGATCACGCCGTTGCTGTCGCCGGCCCATGTCTTTGCCCAACCTCCTCGAAGTCAGGAAGAGATCAGGAGCACCTACCTTCAAAAATACGCGGTGAAACCGATCGGGGAATAGCTGCAGAGCCGCGTGCGAGAGATCCGAGAGGCCGATCTTGCCGTCGCTGGCATCGATTCCATAGCCACAGGTCATTGGACCGTCGAGTTTCGCCGTCCTACCTTTTTGCATCCCCGCAAAGGAGGTCGGAAGATGAAGAAATACAACAAAAATCCCGAGGCCGTGTCGCTACCGACGTGAGAGCAAGTAGTCTTCAAGGGCTCGTCGGACGCAACGGGCGTTCAATCCCGAAACGAACATTCCATTCAGCAGAACGACGAAAAGACCGAAGTCACGGCGCTTGCCGTGGCTTCTCGATCCAAAACGTCGGAGGTAATCGATGCAGTTCCGCCATTCAACTTTGAAATATTTTCTGCCGGTTTGCGTAGTTCTGTCCGCCGGAGCTGCCCAGGCTCAGGAAACGCCTCCTCCACCACAGGTGTCCGTGGCCAAGCCCGTCGTGCGAGACGTCGTCGACAACGACGACTTCATCGGCCGCTTCCAGGCCTCCGAGCAGGTCTCGATCCGCTCCAGGGTCGGCGGGTACCTTCAGAGCATCAACTTCAAGGATGGCCAGTTGGTCAAGCAGGGCGACGAGCTTTTCGAGATCGACCAGCGCCCCTTCATCACCGCATTCAACGAGGCCACCGCCCAGCTTGCGGTCGCCAGCTCCACCCTGACCTACGCGCAGTCGGAATTCAACCGCGTGAACACGCTGGTAAAGTCCGGTAGCCAGACGGTGTCGACGCTCGATGACCGACGCAGGGAGCTGCAGTCCGCGCAGGCGAACCTCCAGGGATCCGAGGCAAGCGTTGAACGGGCGAGGCTCGATCTCACCTACAGTAAGATCACGGCCCCGCTGGCCGGACGTATCAACCGCCATCTGATTTCGGTCGGCAACCTCGTGCAGGCCGACCAAACCGAGCTGACGACGATCGTCGCGCTCGATCCCATCGACTTCTATTTCGATGTCGATGAGCGCCGTCTTCTCAACTACGCCGAGACGGCGCGGAAGAACGGGAAGGTCCTGCAGGAGGGAGGCGGCGGCCTAAAGGTAAGCGTGCGTCTCGGTGACCGCGACCAGACAAAGTTCTCCGGCACGCTCAACTTCGCGGAAAATACCGTCGATCAGGCCACCGGCACGCTGCGCGTACGCGCCCGTTTTGCCAATCCCGACTTCGTCCTTCAACCCGGTCTCTTCGGCCGCGTCGAGATCGAAGGTTCGAATTTTTACACTGCGATCCTCATTCCCGATGAAGCGATTGCCGCCGACCAGAACGAGCGAGTGGTCTACGTGCTCAATCCCGACAATACGGTCACGACGAAATCCGTTCGTCCGGGTCCCAAGCTCTATGGCTACAGGGTCATCCGCTCAGGGCTCACGGGCGATGAGCAAATCGTCGTGAAGGGCGTCGTCCGTGTCCGCCCCGGCGCCAAGGTTACTCCGGTTACGGTGCAACTACCCAGGGAGAACCCCAACGATGTGCCCGCGACGGCGCAGCAAGCAGTGTCAGCGGCGGGAGCAGCCCAATGAGGTTCGCACATTTCTTTGTCGACCGGCCGATCTTCGCGTCGGTTATCTCAGTCGTGCTCATCATCATCGGCAGCGTTGCCTACTTCCAGCTCCCGGTCGCGCAGTATCCGGAAATCGCGCCGCCGACCATCGTCGTGCGGACGTCCTATCCGGGCGCGGATCCGCAAACGATCGCGGACGCGGTATCGACACCGATCGAACAGCAGGTGAACGGCGTCGAGGACATGCTCTACATGTCATCCTACTCCAGTGGCGATGGCTCCATGGCACTGACAATCACCTTCAAGCTGGGAACCGACCTCGATAAAGCACAGGTGCTCGTCCAGAACCGTATCGCCATTGCCCTGCCCCGCCTTCCGCAAGAGGTGCAACGTCTCGGCGTCACGACCGACAAGACCTCGCCGAATCTGTTGATGGTCGTCCACCTCCTGTCTCCGACCGGCCGCTACGACCAGCTCTACACGTCCAACTATGCACGCAGCCGCATTCGTGACGTTCTCGTACGCCTCCAGGGCGTCGGTGACGTCCAGATATTCGGCGAGCGTCAATATTCCATGCGTGTCTGGCTCGACCCGGAGAAACTGTCGGCCTACGGCATGACATCCGCCGACGTCGTCAACGCGCTCAGGGACCAGAACGTCCAGGTCACGGGTGGCTCCATTGGAGCGCCTCCGGCCGGAACCGACAACGCCTTTCAGTATACGGTCAGGACGGATGGCCGATTTTCCGACGCCCGCCAGTTCCGATACGTGATCGTCAAGGCTGCTGCGGACGGCCGCCTGGTGAAGCTGGAGGACGTCGCGCGCGTCGAGCTCGGTGCGCAGGACTATGTCACGAACAGCTATCTGAACAACAAAACGGCCGTCGCGCTCGTTATCAACGCCCGACCGGGCACGAACGCGCTGGAGACGACCGGGCAGATCAAGTCGATGATGGCAGATTTGTTAAAGAACTTCCCGCCCGGTCTTGAATACAGCATCGTGTACGACCCAACCGAGTTTGTCGCCGAGTCCATCTCGGAGGTCTATCGAACGATCGGCGAAGCGGCCATACTGGTCGCCCTCGTGGTCCTCGTGTTCCTGCAGTCATGGCGCACGGCGATCATCCCGATCGTCGCCATCCCTGTGTCGCTGATCGGTACTTTCGCGTTCCTCGCCGCCTTTGGCATGTCACTGAACATGCTGACGCTCTTCGGTCTGGTCCTGGCGATCGGCATCGTGGTCGATGATGCGATCGTCGTCGTTGAAAATGTCGAACGCAACCTTGCCAAGGGCATGAGTCCGCGCAGAGCTGCGCACGTCACGATGAACGAAGTCGGCACCGCCGTCGTGGCGATCTCCCTGGTACTGATTGCGGTTTTCGTACCGACAGCCTTCATTCCGGGCATCTCGGGGCAATTTTACAGGCAGTTCGCCGTCACCATCTCGATCGCGACGGCCATCTCGGCATTGAACTCGCTTACCCTATCCCCGGCGCTCGCGGCCGTCGTCCTGAAGAAGCACGATCACGCGAAGGAAAGACGGAACATCTTTTCAAGGATCGGACACGGTGCCGCGAGCGGCTTCAACCGTGGCTTCGACGCACTCAGCCGTGGCTACTCGTCCGTCGTGCGGTTCATCGTCCGATCCTGGATCGGGGTCGGCTGCGCCATGGTTGTCTTCGTCGGCCTTCTGGGCGCGACATGGTTCATAAGCACCCAGGTCCCAAGCGGCTTCATCCCGGTGATGGACCAGGGCTACGCCATCATCGTCATCCAGCTTCCGGACGGATCCTCGCTGGAAAGGACGGACGCCGTCGTACGCAAGGTCACCGACATCGCCAGGAAGACTTCAGGCGTCAAGGACGCGGTGGAATTCGCGGGCTTCAGCGGCGCGACGTTCACCAATGCCTCCAATGCCGGCGTCGTGTTCACATCATTCCAGCCCTTTGCCGACCGCATGAAAACAGGTGACAACGCCAACAAGATCATCAAATCGCTCTACAAAAACCTCCAAAGCGTCGATGAAGCCTTCATCATCGCGATCCCGCCACCGCCCGTCCGGGGTATCGGCAACTCCGGCGGCTTCAAGATGCAGATCATGGACCAGGACAGCTCCAGCATGACGCGCGTGCTCGACGTCGCGCGACGGATGGCGGTCGCGGCCAACCAGACGCCAGGTCTGGCTGGAGTGTTCACAACCTTCTCGGAGTCCACTCCCGAGTTCTATCTCGACATCGACCGTGACAAGGCTCAGTACCTCAACGTGCCGATCCCGAGCATCTTCGAGACGCTGTCGACGAACCTCGGCATTTCCTACGTGAACGACTTCAATGCCTTCGGGCGCGTCTACCAGGTGCGCGCACAGGCCGACAAGCGGTTCAGGATGGAGAAGGACGACATGCTGAATCTCAAGGTCAAGTCCGCCACCGGCGCGCTGGTTCCACTCGGCACGCTTGCCGATATCCGTGACACCAGCGGGCCGACCCTTATCCAGCGCTACAACATGTATGTGTCGGTACCGCTGCAGGGCAACGCCACTCCTGGCGTCTCGACCGGCGACGCCATCCAGAAGATGGACGCACTGGCCACCAAGATGCTGCCGCCGGGTACGACCTTCGAATGGACGGACCTCTCCTACCAGGAAACGCATACGGGCGGCAGCATCGTATGGATCTTCGCGCTGTCGGTTGTCTTCGTCTTCCTGGCGCTCGCGGCCCAGTACGAAAGCTGGGTGCTTCCGCTTGCGATCATCCTGATCGTACCGCTCGCCGTCCTCGGCGCGCTGATCGGCGTCTATATCAGGGGCATGGACAACAACGTCCTGACGCAAATCGGCTTCGTCGTCCTGATCGGACTGGCCGCGAAGAACGCGATCCTGATCGTCGAGTTCGCGCGCCAGGCGCAGGATGAAGGCAAAACAGCCATCGAGGCCGCGATCGAGGCAAGCCACCTGCGCCTGCGCCCGATCCTGATGACGGCATTTGCCTTTATCTTCGGGGTGCTGCCGCTGGTCGTGGCTGAGGGACCAGGCGCCGAGATGCGCCAGTCGCTCGGCACTGCCGTGTTCAGCGGCATGCTCGGCGTGACCATCTTCGGTCTCCTCCTGACACCCGTCTTCTATGTCCTGCTCCGCGCGCGCTACCAGCCGCGCAAGCATGAAGAAGAGGACGACGAGGATCTGCAGCAGGCAGCCCAGTAACCAAAGCGTGTGGTTGGCCCGTCAGCTGCAAACGCTGTCGGGCCGCACCGCCGCGATTATAATGTCTAATGTCGCCTTGTTATGATCTCGCACGATATTTAATCTCGGTGGTCGAACAAGGTAGCTTCACGTGGGCGGCCGAAAAGCTGCACGTTTCACAATCCGCGCTGTCGCAACAGATTCGCCATCTCGAAGAACGCCTCGGCGTGAAACTTCTCGACAGATCCGGCAAAACAGTTGTCGCGACGGATATCGGCAAGGCCTATATC
>NZ_JBNDHT010000061.1:0-36318 GCF_056755115.1 Rhizobium sp. SVR5-2C
TCGAGCATCACGCAGACCTTCTTCGTGACCGCCGCTTCCTTCGGCGCGCTGTCGCTCTATGGGTACACGACCAAGCGTGACCTGTCGGCGATGGGCTCGTTCCTGATCATGGGTCTCTTCGGTTTGATCATCGCGTCGATCGTGAACATCTTCCTGGCCTCCTCCGCAATGCAGTTCGCGATCTCCGTGATCGGCGTTCTGATCTTCGCAGGCCTTACCGCCTATGATACGCAGCGGATCAAGGAAATGTACTATGAAGCCGATGGCGCTGCCGTTGCCGGCCGCAAGGCGATTATCGGCGCGCTGACGCTCTACCTCGACTTCCTCAACCTCTTCATGTTCCTCCTGCAGTTCATGGGCGACCGCAAGTAAGAGGCAACGACATATCGGAAAAGGCGGCTTCGGCCGCCTTTTTTGTTGCGCCTCGAGTGGCGGAATGGTTTCTAGGAGCGCCTCTCAATCACCGGCCGACGCAATGCTCTTCTCCCTTCGTGACGCGACACCTTCCGACCTTCCCGCAATCACCGAAATCTATCGCGACTCTGTCCTCAATGGGGTGGCGAGCTACGAAATCACGCCGCCCTCGGAAGATGAGATGGCGTCCCGTTTCCTCGCCAATACCGGCCTTGGATACCCCTATATCGCGGCAATCGATGAGAGCGGAACGCTGCTCGGCTATGCCTACGCTTCAGCCTTCCGGACCCGGCCGGCCTATCGCTGGATGGTCGAGGATTCGATCTATCTCGCCCCTGCCGCCCGTGGCCTCGGCATCGGCAGCGCATTGCTCAGCGAACTGATCTCACGCTGCACCGGACTCGGCTTCCGCCAGATGATCGCGGTCATTGGCGGCGCCCACCCTGCTTCGATCGCGCTCCATCGCACATTGGGCTTTGAAGACAAGGGATTGCTGGAGGGCACGGGGTACAAACATGGCCGCTGGCTGGATACGATGATCATGCAGCGGCCGCTCGGCGATGGCAAAGCCAGTGATCCCGATCCGTCAGTCTACCCTGGGACGCTGTTCAAAGGTTGATACGGTCACTTCTCGACGAGTTTGAGCACCTTGTCGAAGACCTTCAGGACCTGCTGCAGGTCATGACCGCGCTTCAGGATCATACCGTTCGTGTTGATCACCGAATAGGCACCCTGCTTGGCAGCAAGCTTCGGATCTTTTTCGATCCGGAAAAGCGGCATCTCTCCTGAACGCTTGAAGACGGCAAAGACGGCTTTTTCCTTCAAATGGTCGATCGCGTAGTCTTTCCACTCGCCCTCGCCGACCATTCTTCCGTAAATCCACAAAATGGCATCCAGCTCCCGACGATTAAAAGTCACTGGCAAGGGGTCTTTGCTCTGCCTGTATTCCCTTAGATCGACGACGACCCTGTTATCGGCGGCATGGGCGTCGCCATGCCGCAAATCCGGCTGATCTGCCATCAGTCTCCCAGGCCTCCGGTTGTGACAGGGAGACGACAGTTTGCCCGAGCCATCTCAAATTGCAAGTGTGGAGCCCATCACATTCAACATATGCTGTGCAATCTCCCGAACGCCGTATTTCAGTCAAAACAGCGCCTCATTTCCGGGAGAAGTTCACTCAATTGATTTGGCGCCAGCGCCAAAAGGCCCGGCTGAGCGTATCGACCTTAACCCCAGCCCCGAATACGACCAGCCGGGCCGCCCTGTTTTCAACCGCTTCTCAGCAGAAGAAAACAATCAGATATTCTTGCCTGCCATGATGACTGTCGCGCCAAGAATCGCGGCTGGATCGCCGTCCGCCGTTGCGGACTGAAGCAGGATCGCGCAACCTTCCAGTCCCGCCTTCTCCATGACCGTCGCAGGCAGCGTCATACTCGTCGCCTTGCCGTTCCACATCCCCACGGTTTCGATATCGCTGACACTGTGGAGATAGGAGATCTTCTGGCCGCTGTTTTCGCCTTTTTCGACGTCGATCGTCTTTTCCTTGTCGAAATAGACGAGGACGACGTTGGCTTTACCCTCGCCTGCGCCGACTTTGATCTCCAGTTGGTCGCCGCGCATCTGCGCCTCGACCGGCACCATCAGGCCTTTGCCTTCCGTTGAAAAAGTATCGATCTTGTTGTTTATGGCAGAGAGATCCGCCCCCGCCAAATGGTCGCGGCCGTTCACTATCACCTGCGGCGTATAGACGTTGCTGCGTCCCAGCATCCGCGCGTAACCGTATTGGCGGTCAGTGTTTTGCTTGGAGCTCAGCGTGTCCGTCCAGCCGAGATAATTCCAGTAGTCCACATGATAGGCGAGGGCGATCACGTTGTCCTGGCCTATAAGCTTGCGGAACACGGCATCGGCGGGAGGGCAGGAAGAACATCCCTGGGATGTAAACAGCTCAATCACGCCTTTCGGCTTGCCGTCCTGTGCATAAAGCGGCGTGGCCAGCACCACGCTGGCAACCAGCGAAATCAAAAAACGCGCGGACATTCACCTGCACCCCTTCTTCAGAGCCCGGCAGCCATTTCGAGGCGCAGGTTCTGTCTTATCACCGTACGAATAGTCTTTCCGGCTACAAACGAAAAGTCACGAAGGGGTGAGACATCCCCCGCCGCTCCCACAGCCGGAACACAACGGCGTGAACCTCCTTGCCACAAAGGAAAAGCCGCCGAAGAGCCCTCTCCGGCGGCCACTATCTACAATGCGCCTTAATAATTAGGCAGCGAGGTCGCGCAGAACTGTCTGCAGGATACCACCGTTGTTGAGGTAGACGACCTCATCAAGCGTATCGACGCGCGACAACAGCGGAACGTCCTTCACCGTGCCGTCACTGTAGGTGATCTTGGCGATCTTCTTTTCGCGCGGCTTGATGTTCTCCAGGCCCTCGATGGTGACGATTTCGTCGCCCTTGAGGTTGAGGCTCTGCCAGGTCGTGCCCTCTTCGAAGACGAAGGGGATGACGCCCATGCCGACCAGGTTCGAGCGGTGGATGCGCTCGAACGACTGGGCGATGACAGCCTTCACGCCGAGAAGGTTCGTGCCCTTCGCAGCCCAGTCGCGCGACGAGCCGTTGCCGTACTCGACACCGGCGAAGATCACCAGCGGAACACCCTCTGCCTTGTACTTCATGGCAGCGTCGTAGATCGATTCCTCTTCCTTCGACGGATAGTGGATGGTGTAGCCGCCTTCCTTGCCGTTCGGCCCCAGCATGTGGTTCCGGATACGGATGTTGGCAAAGGTGCCGCGCATCATGACTTCATGGTTACCGCGGCGCGTGCCGTACTGGTTGAAGTCCGCAACGCCGACGCCGTTGCCGATGAGGTAGGAGCCTGCCGGAGACGCCGCCTTGATCGAACCGGCCGGAGAAATGTGGTCGGTCGTGATCTTGTCGCCGAACAGGCCGAGAACGCGAGCGCCCTTGATGTCCGAAGTGCCGGAGCCCTTCTTGCCCATGCCGACGAAGTACGGCGGGTTCTGCACGTAGGTCGACTTGTCGTCCCAGGCATAGGTCTTGCCGGCCGGAATATCGACGGCCTGCCAGTTGGCATCGCCCTTGAAGACGTCCGCGTACTTCGTTTCATAGAGCTCGCGGGTCACGTACTTCAGGATGAACTCCTGAACTTCCGCGGAGGTCGGCCAGATGTCCTTGAGGTAGACCGGCTTGCCGTCCTTGTCTTCGCCGAGCGGCTCCTTGGTCAGATCCTTCTGGACCGTACCGGCGAGCGCGTAGGCGACGACGAGCGGCGGGGATGCCAGGTAGTTCGCCTGGACGTCCGGCGAGATGCGGCCTTCGAAGTTGCGGTTGCCGGAGAGCACGCCCGAAACGATCAGGCCCTTGTCGTTGATCGTCTTGGAGATCGGTGCCGGGAGCGGGCCGGAGTTGCCGATGCAGGTCGTGCAGCCGAAGCCGACGAGGTTGAAGCCGAGCTTGTCGAGGTCGGCCTGCAGGCCGGACTTGGCAAGGTATTCGCCGACGACCTGGGATCCCGGCGCCAGCGAGGTCTTGACCCACGGCTTGGTCTTCAGGCCCTTGGCAACGGCGTTGCGGGCGAGAAGGCCGGCAGCGATCAGCACCGACGGGTTGGAAGTGTTGGTGCAGGAGGTGATGGCGGCAATCGCAACGTCGCCGTGACCGAGGTCGAAATCGGTGCCTTCGACCGCATAGCGGTTGGAAAGCTGGCCCGGCTTCTTATAGTCGGCGTCCATCGAGGTCGCGAAACCGGAGGCGATGTTCTCGAGAGCGATACGGCCTTCCGGACGCTTCGGGCCGGCCATCGACGGAACGACGTCGCCGAGGTCGAGTTCCAGGGTGTCGGTAAAGACGAGATCCGAGCCGTCGCCGTCGCGCCACATGCCCTGGGCCTTGGAATAGGCTTCGACGAGCGCGATGCGATCCTTGGAGCGGCCTGACATGTTCAGATAGTTGACCGTTTCACTGTCGACCGGGAAGAAGCCGCAGGTCGCGCCGTATTCCGGACCCATGTTGCCGATGGTCGCGCGGTCTGCGAGCGGCATGTTGTCCATGCCCGGGCCGAAGAATTCCACGAACTTGGAAACGACGCCCTTCTTGCGCAGCATCTGCACGACGGTCAGAACGAGGTCGGTTGCGGTGACGCCTTCCTTGAGCTTGCCGGTCAGCTTGAAGCCGATGACCTCAGGCAGCAGCATCGAGACCGGCTGGCCGAGCATGGCGGCTTCAGCTTCGATACCACCAACGCCCCAGCCGAGAACGCCGAGACCGTTGATCATCGTCGTGTGCGAATCGGTGCCGACGCAGGTGTCCGGATAAGCAATCGTTTCGCCATCCTCTTCCTTCGTCCAGACGGTCTGGCCGAGGTATTCGAGGTTGACCTGGTGACAGATGCCGGTGCCCGGAGGAACGACGCGGAAGTTCTTGAATGCCTGCTGGCCCCACTTCAGGAAGCGGTAGCGTTCGCCGTTGCGCTGGTATTCGAGCTCGACGTTCTTGGCGAAGGCCTGTGGCGTGCCGAATTCATCGACGATGACCGAGTGGTCGATGACGAGGTCGACGGGAACGAGCGGGTTGATCTTTTCCGGATCGCCACCGAGAGAGACCATCGCGTCGCGCATGGCGGCGAGGTCGACGACAGCTGGAACACCGGTAAAGTCCTGCATCAGAACGCGCGCCGGACGATAGGCGATTTCGTTCTCGACGGTACCCTTGTTGTTCAGCCATTCGGCAACGGCCAGAATGTGCTCTTTGGTGACGGACTGGCCGTCTTCGAAGCGCAGCAGATTCTCGAGAAGAACTTTCATCGAGTAAGGAAGTTTCGACACGCCCGGCAGACCATTCGCCTCAGCCTTGGGAAGGCTGTAATAGACATAGTCCTTCCCGTTCACGGAAAGCGTGGACCGGCAGTTGAAACTGTCAAGAGATTTAGACACGAGAGACCCCGTTTCTGATAGCCAACACAGTCGTGCGAACGCCTATGCACTTGATGCACATCAGGATGCGGGTACGGCCATTTCCGCTGTCCGCACGTGGAAGAAATATTCCATGTTCGGCGCAAGGATGATATTCACGCCGACCGCTGGCGTGGTTGCGGTCTTATAGATAATTTCTCCGGAAGGTGCCAGACCGGGTTTGGCCCATTTGGATATTTTTTGCGTCGCGGTGATTAAAATATTTTTGAACGGAACGCCTATGCATCTCGACGCCGTCAACCTCGCTGCCAGGCGGGGCGAAGACCTGATTTTCGAAGGCATTTCCTTTCGCCTGGAAGCAGGCGAAGCTGTGGTTTTGACAGGTAAAAATGGATCGGGAAAGTCCACTTTACTGCGCGTCATCGCCGGTCTGCTTCGCCCCGAAAAAGGCAACGTCCGCTTCACTGATTCGCACGGCTCCGGGGAGCGCCCCGCGCGCGAAGTGAGCCATTATCTCGGCCACCGAAACGCGATGAAAAGCGAGCTCACTGTTTCGGAAAATCTAGCCTTCTGGCAAAGCTTTCTCGGCGACGTGCTCGGCTCTTCGGACCTGTCGATCGAAGACGCAGCCGAGGCCGTCGGCCTCGGAGGCATTACGCATCTTCCCTTCGGCTATCTCTCCGCCGGCCAGCAGCGCCGTTTTGCCTTTGCGAAACTGCTCGTCTCCTATCGTCCGGTCTGGATTCTCGACGAACCAACCGCCGCACTCGACGCCAGCGCCGACCGGTTGTTTGCAGAGCTGATCGGGCAACACCAGACGAAGGGCGGAATCGTTCTGGCAGCGACGCACCAGTCACTCGGGTTAGAAAATGCGCGAGAGTTGCGGATGACGGGATTCCAGGGTGTATCGCAGGGAGTTTGGGGATGATGAATGCGTATTTGGCAAAGACCCCTCCCCAGCCCCTCCCCCCAAGGGGGAGGGGCTCGGCCGCGACGCTCGCCTGTGCCAGATCGCGTAACTCGCTCGCTGAGGGAAAAAAATGGGGGCAGCGCCTTCCGCGGCGTAAAAGCCCCTCCCCCTTGTGGGGAGGGGTTGGGGAGGGGTCTTTCCCACACAAAGGTCGTTCCTCATGACCGCCCTCTTCTTCCGCGATCTAAAACTTTCGATCCGTGCCGGCGGCGGCGCGTTGATCGGCGTGTTGTTCTTCCTGACGGTTGCCGCCATCATTCCGGTTGGCGTCGGACCGGACTTGAACCTGCTTTCGCGGATCGGTCCCGCCATCGTCTGGATCGGCGCCCTGCTTTCGGCCCTTCTCGGTCTCGACCGGCTTTTTCAGGCCGACCGCGACGACGGCTCGCTGGACCTGATGCTGATGCAGGAGACGCCGCTGGTGCTGACCGTTCTCGTCAAATGCTTCGCCCATTGGACGGCGACCAGCCTTCCGCTGGTGATCGCCTCGCCGCTGCTTGGGCTCTTCATGAACATGAGTGAGGTTGCAATCGGCGCGACGATGCTGACGCTGCTGGTCGGCTCGCCCGCCCTCACTTTTATCGGTGCTGTCGGCGCAGGGGTCGCCGTCGCGCTCCCCCGGGGCGGGCTTCTGGTCTCGATCCTCGTTCTGCCGCTGACCATTCCGGTGCTGATCTTCGGCGTCAGCGCCACGTATGCCGCCGTCGAGGATCCGGCGCCCTTCCTGCCGCCCTTCCTTATTCTCATCGCATTGACGCTGTTCTTTGCTGTCATTGGCCCGGCAGGCGCGGCCCTTGCACTGCGAAACACATCGGATTGATCGAGCCCGTTGTCAGGATCAATTGCGGCAGCACGCCGTTCAAGGTAAAGAACCGTTCATGAGCGAAACGAGCCTTGTCATCAGCAAATTCAGCGACCTTGCGAACCCGACGCGGTTTCTGGCTCTGGCGCAGCGCATCATCCCGTGGCTGGCGGGAGCCACCGCGCTCTGTCTGATCGCGGGCCTCTACCTCAGCTTCTCGACCGAAGGCGATTACCAGCAGGGCGAAACCGTCCGCATCATGTATATCCATGTGCCATCCGCCTGGCTGGCAATGATGTGCTACACGGTCATGAGCATTTCGGCGATCGGCACCCTCGTCTGGCGCCATCCGCTCGCCGATGTTTCGGCAAAGGCCGCCGCGCCGCTCGGCGCTGCCTTCACGCTGCTGGCGCTCGTCACCGGCTCGCTCTGGGGCAAGCCGATGTGGGGTACCTGGTGGGTCTGGGATGCGCGGCTGACATCCGTTTTCATTCTCTTTCTGATGTATCTCGGTCTTATTGCTTTGACCCGGGCCATCGACGATCCGTCCAGGGCCGCGCGTGTCACGGCGGTTCTCATCCTCGTCGGCTTCGTCAATATCCCGATCATCAAGTTTTCCGTCGACTGGTGGAATACGCTGCACCAGTCGGCGAGCGTGATGCGCCTCGACGGTCCGGCGATCGACCCGGAATTCCTGCGCCCGCTCTTTACCATGGCGATCGGCTTTACGCTGCTCTTCTTCACGCTGCACATCATGGCGATGCGCAACGAGATCTGGCGCCGCCGCGTGGCAGTCCAGCGCCGCCTTGCCGCCCGCATGGCAGGCCGCGAGGAATAGCCGATGACCCACGCTTTCTACGTTTACAGTGCCTATGCATTCGCAGCCTTCATCACCATCGTCGTGACGCTCTGGGTCTGGGTCGACGGGCGTGCGCGGCAGAAGGAACTGGCCGCGCTTGAAGCCTCGGGCATCCGGCGGCGCTCGGCCCGCCCTAAGGACAACGCATGAGCATGCCGGAAGCAGATCGGCCGAAACCGCGTCCCTTAAGCCGCTACGTTCTGGCGCTGATTCCGCTGGTCGTTTTCGGCGGTATTGCCGCCACGGCGGCGAAGATGCTCTACGACCAGGATTTTCACGGCAAGAACATTGCGGACATTCCTTCGGCTCTGATCGGCACGAAGGCTCCGGCGCTGAACCTTCCCCCGCTTGAAGGGTCCAACCTGCCGCCGCTGACAGATGCCGCCATCAAGGGCAAGCTGACGCTCGTCAACGTTTTTGCGTCCTGGTGCATTCCCTGCCGCGAAGAACACCCGATCCTCAAGGAGCTGGCAAAGGATAGCCGGCTCAACATTGTGGCGATCAATTACAAGGATAAGAACGACAACGCGCTCCGCTTCCTCGGCGAGCTCGGCAATCCCTATGCCGCAATCGGCATCGATCCGAACGGCAAGGCGGCCATCGACTGGGGCGTCTACGGCATCCCGGAGAGCTATCTGGTCGCTCCCGACGGCACGATCCTCTACAAGCGCGTCGGTCCCTTCGATGATATCAGCCTGAAGGAAGGGCTTTTCCCGGCGATGGAGAAAGCGCTTGGAAAACCGCTTTCTTAAAGCGCCCCTTGCCAAGTCTTGATCGCCTCGACCGGCCAGATCAACATCAGCACGTTGAGCGTCAGGTTGTCGCGGATCATGTAGCCCGTGAAGATCTCGAAGAAAATCGCGATCGCAACCGTCAGCGCGACCGGAGCGCGTGCGGCGAAGAAGAAGCCGACGACCATGAAGACGGTGTCCATCGCGGAGTTCAGAATGCTGTCGCCGTAATAGTCGAGCGAGATCGTCGCCGTACGGTAGCGGTCGATAATAATCGGCGAGTTTTCGAGCAACTCCCAGCCGGATTCGATGACGAGCGCCAAAAGCAGTCGCATTGCGATCGGCTTGCCGCGCAGCAGAAGATGCGTCAGCCCATAGAACAGGAAACCATGGATGATGTGCGACGGCGTGTACCAGTCCGAGAGGTGCTGGGAATTGCCGCTCGAATTGACGACGCCTTCCCAGAGCTTAACGTAGCCGCAGGTGCAGATCGGCGTGCGGCCCATCAGGTATTCGGCGGCGATCTGGACGATCAAGACCGCTACGCAGGCGGCGAACCAGAAATTCTGATGTCTCGATCTTTCCGCCGCGCCGGCTACCGTCACTTCTCGGTCTCTCCTGCAGGCGTAATGGTATGCTTCAGGATGAGCGGCATCTGCGCCATGGTGAAGATGATGGTGATCGGCATCGTCCCCCAGACCTTGAAGGCGATCCAGAAATCATCCGAAAAGTTGCGCCAGACGACTTCATTGAGCACCGCGAGGAACAGGAAAAAGATGCCCCAGCGGACCGTAAGCTTCCGCCAGCCTTCGGCATCGAGCTGGAAGGCGGCATTGAAGACATAGCCGAGCAGCGACTTGCCGAAGGCAAGCCCGCCCAAGAGCGCCACGCCGAACAGCGTATTGACGATCGTCGGCTTCATCTTGATGAAGGTCTCGTTCTGGAGATAGATCGACAGCGAACCGAAGACCAGAACGACGATGCCCGACACGAAGGGCATGACCGGCAGATGCCCGAGGATGAACTTGGAGACGACGAGCGAGACGATCGTCGCCGCCATGAAAAGACCGGTCGCCACGAAGAGCGGGCCGCCGAGCTCGGCCAATGCCGGAAATTTCTCAACCAGCCAGGCACCACGCAGGTTGGCGAAAAAGAAAATCAACAGCGGGCCGAGCTCCAGAGCCATCTTCAGCATCGGATGGTGGCGGTCGGCAGCGCTGGGCGTAACATCGCTTTCGGTGGTCATGCGTTCGTCAAACCTGTTCGTCATTCGCGCGGCTTGCGCGCTGTTATCGGCTTATCTGTGGCATCATTGCCCAAGACCGGCAATGGCATGGGCGAAATCCTCGGCCTCGAAGGGTTCCAGATCGTCCACCCCTTCGCCGACGCCGATGAAATAGACCGGCAGCTTGTGCTTGGCGGAGATCGCGACGAGGATGCCGCCGCGCGCCGTGCCGTCGAGCTTGGTCATGATGAGGCCGTTGACGCCGGCAACGTTGCGGAAGATCTCGACCTGATTCAGTGCGTTCTGGCCGGTGGTCGCATCCAGCGTCTGCAGTACGGTGTGCGGCGCGTCGGGATCGAGCCTGCCGAGCACGCGGACGATCTTTTCGAGTTCGGCCATCAGCTCCGCCTTGTTTTGCAAGCGGCCGGCGGTATCGATGATCAGCACATCGCATTTCTTGGCCTTCGCCTGTTCGAAGGCGTCATAGGCAAGCCCTGCCGCATCGGCGCCGAGCTTGGTGCCGATGAATTCCGACTTGGTGCGATCAGCCCAGATCTTCAGCTGCTCGATCGCCGCGGCGCGAAAAGTGTCGCCCGCCGCCACCATGACCTTCAAGCCGGCACCCGACAGCTTCGCCGCCAGCTTGCCGATCGTCGTCGTCTTGCCGGTACCGTTGACGCCGACGACGAGAATGACGTGCGGCTTGTGGCTGAGATCGAGCTGCAACGGCTTTGCAACCGGCTTCAGCACCTTGGCGATTTCCGACGCCATGATGCGGCTCACATCCTCGCCGGTGACGTCCTTGCCGTAACGCTCGGAAGCCAGCGTATCGGTGACGCGCATGGCGGTCTCGACACCGAGATCGGCCTGTATCAACAGGTCTTCGAGATCCTGCAGCGTATCGTCGTCCAGCTTGCGCTTGGTGAAAAGCGCCGAAATCTGACCGGTAAGCTGCGAAGATGTACGCGCCAGACCGGCGCGCAGCCGCTGGAACCAGCTGAGTTTCGGCTGTGGAGCAAGAGGCGCCGGTTCTGGCGCGGCCGAGCCGGTGGCAAAGCCTTTCGGGAGGACGGGCGGTTCGACTGGAACCTCTTCAACAGGCGCACCACCCCCCCCTGTCCTGCCGGACATCTCCCCCACAAGGGGGGAGATCGGCGCGGCTTGAGAGCTCTGCTCGACCTCACCCTGAACGGGAATCTCTTCTGAAAAAGTCTCCGCGGGCTCAACGCGGCCTTTTTCCCTGCCGACAGCCTCCTCCAACTGATCTCCCCCCTTGTGGGGGAGACGTCCCAAAGGGACAGAGGGGGGTGCTTCCTCTATTTCCGCCTCCGCCTCCGCCTCAAGCAGAGACAGCGGCACAAGGCCCATATCGCCCGCCTGCACCTCAGCCGGTAGGACCTCGGAAACATCGTCCTCTTCCGGTGCAAGCGCTTCGGCCTTCTCGGCGAGCTCCTCCACGGAGGCGTTGTCGCCCAGATCGCCGGTCGGCCCACCCGCCGTATCCATCTCCTCCGCCAATACGGGATCGTTCGCGAGCGGCAGGTGCTCCTCGCGCGAATGCGGCTCCAGTTCGGCTTCGAGAGCTTTCGTCTCTACGGTCTCCGGCACCTGCTCTTCCGCCGGCTTCTCCTTGCCGAAGGTGAAGACCTTTTTGATGAAACTGAGCGCCATGAGAATTCCGTAAAAGTCAGGCCGCTTGGGCGGCCGTCAATTGCATGTCGAGGTGCTTGCCGTTGTGGCCGGTGATATTTGCCTCTACGAACGAACGCGGGCGAAGACCTGGGGCTGCGACAAGCGTGAAGTTTTCGGTATGCGCCAGCCCGTTATTTTCCACCAGCAGCCATTGCCGCGTTCCGACCATCTGATCCAGATGGGACTGATGTAGCCGATGTCCAGTGGCCCGCAGACGCGCGGCGCGGTCCTTTATCAGGCCCCGATCGAGCTGCGGCATGCGCGCGGCAGGTGTACCCGGTCGCGGACTATAGGGGAAGACGTGCAGATGCGCGATACGGGCCTCTTCCGCCAGCCGGGCGGCATTGGCAAACATTTCCTCTGTCTCTGTCGGGAAACCGGCAATCATATCGGCCCCAAGGCTGATGTCGGGCCGCAGACGGCGGACCTGATCCACGAACGCCACCGCGTCGGCGCGAGAATGCCGCCGTTTCATGCGCTTCAGGATCATGTCGTCGCCGTGCTGCAAGGACAGATGCAGATGCGGCATGAAACGCGGCTCATCCGCGATCAGGTCGAAGAGATGGCTGTCGGCCTCGATGCTGTCGATGGATGAGAGCCGGAGGCGGCGGATTTCCGGAACCTGCTTCAAAAGCGTCTTCACAAGCAGACCCAGAGTTGGCTGTCCCGGCAGATCGGCACCATAGCTTGTGGCGTCCACACCGGTCAGTACGATTTCGCGATAACCGCTTTCGACGAGATTGCGAGCCTGATCGACGACAGCACCCATGGGCACCGAACGGGAATTGCCGCGGCCGTAGGGGATGATGCAGAAGGTACAACGATGGTCGCAGCCGTTCTGCACCTGGATGAAGGCGCGCACATGGCCATCGATATGCTTCACCATCTGCGGCGCCGTCGCCTTGACGCTCATGATGTCGTTGACCCGGAGCTTCTCTTCCGCCGAAACCCCGAAGTCGGGTAGCGCGCGATACGAGGCGCTTTTCAGCTTCTCCTCGTTGCCGAGCACGGCATCCACCTCCGGCATGCCCGCAAAGGCCTCTTTTTCCGTCTGGGCCGCGCAACCCGTCACGACGATACGCGCATGGGGATTGTCGCGGCGCGCGCGGCGTATGGCCTGGCGCGCCTGGCGCACGGCCTCGCCGGTCACCGCGCAAGTATTCACCAGAATGGCGTTGTTGAGCCCGGCCTTTTCCGCCTCTGCCCGCATCACTTCGGATTCATAGGTATTGAGACGGCATCCGAAGGTGATCACCTCGACGCCGCTCACCGCGCCTCGGCTCCCTGCGCCTGATCACGCGACCATGAACCGGTCGAGGGATCGACGGTCCCCGACCATTCCCACTCGGCCGGACCCGTCATGATGACGTGATCGTCGCGTTCGCGCCATTCGATGGAAAGCGAGCCGCCGCCCGGGCTGCTGGCAACCTTAATCGCGACCTTGCGACCGGTGCGGCCGGTGCGGGCAGCCGAAACGGCGGTGGCGCAAGCGGCAGAACCGCAGGCAAGCGTCAAGCCGGCGCCGCGCTCCCAGGTCCGCGTGGTGATCGCCTCCGGCGAGGTGACCTGCGCCAAAGTGATATTGGCGCGCTCCGGAAACATCGGATGGTTCTCGAGCAGCGGGCCGAACCGGCCGAGATCGAAGGACATCACGTCCTTGTCCACCCAGAAGATCGCATGCGGGTTGCCCATGGACATCGTCGAGGGCGAGTGCAGCACCGGGTTGTCGATCGGCCCGATCTGCAGCTCGATGCGGCTCGTATCGTGGAATTCCTCGGCAAGCGGGATCTTGTCCCAGTCGAAAACGGGCTTGCCCATGTCGACGGAGATCGTGCCGTCCTCATGCTCGACGGCATTGAGGATGCCGGCGACGGTCTGGAAAGTGAAGACCTTCTTGCCGGTTTCGGAGGCCAGCGCCTGCACCACGCAGCGCGTGCCGTTGCCGCAGGCTTGCGCCTTTGATCCATCAGAATTCACGATATCGATCCAGGCATCGGTGCCCTGAGCCTTCGGGTCATGGATCGCCATGATCTGGTCGAAGGCGGTGTCCGGATTCGCATTGAGTGCAATCGCCGCACCCGGGGTCACCTTGTCCGGACGGCCGCGCATATCGACGACCAGGATCTTGTTGCCAAGCCCGTTCATCTTCGCGAATTCGACCGTTGCGCTCATGGGAACCATTCCTCTGTCATCGGCTGTATATGACGGAAATGCGGGGGAATTACCAGTGGGTGCGGCGGATGCCAAACTCTCCCCTGGAGCCTCGCCGCCGGAGAATTCCATGGCGGCTGGACGGCCTCATATTTAAGAATGATCACAACTATCTAGCGCTTTTCCTCGGTTGAAGGCATTCTTGGCGATCGAATGCGTGTTTTTGGCATGGGAGGATCGCCGATGCGCTGCGTCACGGTACTTGGGCCCTCGCAGACGGGGAAGTCAACGCTCGTCACAAAGCTGGCTTCGCTCGAAGGGACTCCGAAGAAGTCCGTTTCTCCTTACGGATTGAGCTTGACGGAATTCGAATTCGGAGGCGAAGCGTGGTGTGCGCTGGACACGCCCGGCACGAACGAGTCGCTGGCGCTTGCACAGGATTCGTTGCTGGCGAGTGACGCTTGCATACTCTGCGTGTCGCCGGCGCCGGAGGAGGCCGTGCTGGCGGCACCCTATCTTCGCGCTATCGAAGCCTCGGGAACGCCTTGTATCCTCTTCGTCAACCGGATCGACGAACCGCGCGGGCGGCTGCGCGACATCATCGCCTCCTTGCAGGCCTATTCGAGCCATCCGCTTGTGCTCCGGCAAGTGCCGATCCGCGAAGGAGAAACGATCGTCGGCCACTGTGACCTGATTTCGGAGCGCGCCTGGCGCTATCGCGAGGGACAGGCATCCGCCCTCATAGAACTACCCGCGAGTGCTGCCGAACGCGAGCACGAAGCGCGCTCCGAACTGCTCGAACAGCTTTCCGAATTCGACGACTGGCTCCTGGAAGAAATCATCGAAGATCGCGAACCGGCAAGCGACGCACTCTTTGCCATTGCCTCCCGCACGCTCAAGGAAAACAGGATCATTCCGGTGCTGTTCGGTTCGGCGTCTCACAGCAACGGCATCACGAGATTGATGAAGGCACTGCGCCACGAGGCGCCGCCGGTCGAAGCGCTGAAGAGCCGGCTGGCTGGCGCCGCCGGCGCCGACGAAGCGGCATTGGCTACCGTTAGCCTTCATGCCTATTACCGGGCAAACATCGGAAAGACGATCCTCGCCCGTGCGCTCACTGACGGTCTGAAACAGGGTACGACGCTCGGCGGCTCAGGGCTCGGCTCGGTTCAGGAGGCGGGAAACGGCCGCCCGCTTGCCGGCGGCGTAGCGCGTGGCGCCGTTTTCATGGCCGTCAAGTCGGACCATCTACCCGCTCCCGCCCTGCTGACCTCTGCCGACGTACTGGAGCCGCCCGCCTGGGCGGCCCCACCGACGCCGATGCTCGAGCGCATCCTCGTGCCGGGCAGCGAGCGCGATGAGACCAAGCTCTCGGCGACGCTGGCGAAGCTGGCTGAAACCGATCGCGGCCTGAAGGTGATGCAGGAAGAAGGGACGGGCGCACAGCTCATCTGTACGCAGGGGCCGGTACATCTGCGCGATCTATGCAAGACCCTTTCAGAGGTCTTCCGCGTCGAGGTGAGCGAACGCTCTCCGAACCCGATCTATCGGGAAACGATCTCGAAGCCCTCCAACGTCCATTACCGTCATCGCAAGCAGACCGGTGGTGCTGGACAGTTCGCAGACGTACAGCTCATCGTACGTCCCAACGAACGGGGGCAGGGTTTCACCTTCGACGAGACCGTCAAGGGCGGCACCGTTCCCCGAAACTACATACCGGCCGTGGAGGCTGGTGCCCGCGAGGCCATGGAAAAAGGGCCGCTCGGCTTTCAGGTGATCGACGTGGCGGTCACGCTGACGGACGGCCAGTACCACTCCGTCGACAGTTCCGATTTCGCCTTCCGGGCAGCCGCCCGAATGGGCGTCCGGCAAGCCTTGTCGCAGGCGTCTGCCGTGCTGATGCAGCCGGTTGCCCGTGTCGAGATCCACATCCCCTCTGTCTTCTCCGGCAGCATGGTGGCGATCGTCTCCGCGCTCAAGGGCCAGGTGCTTGGTTTCGATCGGGATGAGAACGCCAAAGGATGGGACCTCTTCCGCGCGCTGGTTCCGGGTGCAGCACTCGACGAGCTGGCGCGGGCTCTGCGCTCCGCCACGCAAGGGATCGGATATTTCTCCAAAGCGTTCGACCATTTTGAAGAGATCTACGGCAAGGAGGCTGACACGATCATCAATACGCACGGTTCCGGAACGCAGGCGCACTGATCAGGCCGCCGGCACGTCGAAGACCTCGCCTGCCCTGAGCGGCCGGAATCGCTCCGGAGAAACGCCGTGCTCGCTCATGGCTAATTTCAATGCTGTGACCGGCTCATCGATCGCCTCATCAGTCAGCTGGAACGTGGCGAAGTGATGCCCTGCCACGTAAGCAGCATTGGCCAACTTCATGCCGATTACAGCCTCCAACGGATTCTGATGCTGCCCCTTCATGAACCAGCGCGGTTCGTATGCGCCGAAGGGCAGGACGGCAAGCCGGAAGGCACCGTGCTTCTGCTGCGCCGCACTGTAATTGGCGCCGCCGTGAAAGCCGGTATCTCCGATGTGATAGATCTTGCCAGCCGGCGTCGATAGGACGAAGGCCGCCCATAACGCCATCCGGCGATCGCCGGTGCCGCGCGCCGACCAATGGTGCGCAGGCTCGGCATCGATGCTTATGCCGGCAAGCGAGATGCGCTCGCTCCAGTCCATCGCCGTCACCTGCATGTCAGGAACGGCACGGCGAACGATCGTATCGTTGCCGAGTGGGGTCACGACATGCGGCCGATGCTTCACCTGCAGCCGCTTGAGCGTTGCGATATCGAGATGATCGTAGTGGTTATGGGAAACAAGCACGAGATCGATCGGCGGCAGGTCGTCGAATGCGATGCCTGGTGCGACGACGCGCTTCGGGCCGGCAAAGGTGAAGGGGCTGGCGCGCTCCGACCAAACCGGATCGGTGAGGATATTGACGCCCGCGACCTGGATCAGCATCGTCGCATGGCCGACCATGGTCACCCGCAGATCGTCACCTTCCACGCGCAGGTCCGGTTTGGCCGGGGCGAACGGACTTGGAACCGACCTCGGCCATTGGTCACGGCGACCGCCGAACTGCCATCGCAGCAAATCGCGGAAGCCAAGAGGCTCGATGCCATCCGGATTGAAGAATTGCGTACCGTCGAAGTGATCGGAGGCGGGGCCTTGATAGTAAGGATTGGGTCTTTTGGCATTGGGCATGCGGAAGCGTTCCATTTGAATGGAAGAAGGATCTGGGTTCGCGCGCGTGCTTTTGAAAGTCCAGGGCGCGGTCTTTTCTAGGGCTTTCCCTTGACACCAGCCGCGTTTTCCTGTTTACCGCCGCTCAATCTGCGACGAGCACAAGCCTCGAGCCACCGACCGGGACCCGCAAAGGTATAAAGAGATCCCGGAGGTCCACACCCGACAGCGCGATGCGCCCTCGGGTGCTTTTTGGCTTTGCGTCTTGTTTTCGTCAAGGAAAAGCACGACGTTTCCGGGCATATTCCACCCGCCCGAAACGTATCAAGGAAGAGCCGATGTTTGAAAACCTCCAGGACCGTCTTGGATCCATCCTGAATGGACTGACAGGCCGTGGCGCGCTTTCGGAAGCCGATGTTTCCGCAGCGCTGCGCGAGGTTCGCCGTGCGTTGCTGGAGGCTGACGTCGCTCTCGATGTCGTGCGCCACTTTACCGACCGTGTGCGCGAAAAGGCCGTCGGCGCCGAGATCCTGAAGTCGATCAAACCCGGTCAGATGGTCGTCAAGATCGTCCATGACGAGCTGATCGAGATGCTCGGCGGTGAAGGCGTGGGCGTCGACCTTCATGCGGTTGCCCCGGTTGTCATCATGATGGTCGGCCTGCAGGGCTCCGGTAAGACGACGACGACGGCGAAGATCGCAAAGCGGCTCACCGACCGCGAGAAGAAGAAGGTGCTGATGGCGTCGCTCGATACGCGACGCCCGGCCGCCCAGGAGCAGCTGCGCCAGCTCGGCGTGCAGACCAATGTCGACACGCTGCCCGTGATATCAGGCCAGTCGCCGACCGATATCGCCGCGCGCGCGGTGCAGGCCGCGAAACTCGGCGGCCATGACGTCGTCATCCTCGACACCGCCGGCCGCACGCATATCGACGAGCCCTTGATGGTCGAAATGGCCGACATCAAGAAGAAGTCGAACCCGCATGAAATCCTCCTGGTCGCCGACTCGCTGACCGGTCAGGACGCCGTCAATCTGGCGCGTAATTTCGACGAGCGCGTCGGCATCACCGGCCTGGTGCTCACCCGCATGGATGGCGATGGACGCGGCGGCGCCGCTCTTTCGATGCGCGCCGTGACAGGCAAGCCGATCAAGCTGATCGGCGTCGGCGAGCGGATGGGCGAGCTCGAAGAATTCCATCCCCGCCGCATCGCCGATCGCATCCTCGGCATGGGCGACATCGTTTCGCTCGTCGAGCGCGCCGCCGAAAACATCGATGCTGAAAAGGCGGCCGCCATGGCCGCCAAGATGGCCAAGGGCAAGTTCGACCTGAACGACCTCGCCGACCAGCTGCGCCAGATGCAGAAGATGGGCGGCATGGGCGGCATCATGAGCATGATGCCCGGTATGGCCGGCATGAAGGACAAGATGGCCTCGGCCGGCTTGAACGACAGCCTGTTCGGCCGCCAGCTCGCCATCATCTCCTCCATGACCAAGGCCGAGCGCGCCAATCCGGACCTGCTCAAGCATTCTCGCAAAAAGCGCATCGCCGCCGGCTCCGGCACTGACGCCTCCGACATCAACAAGCTTCTCAAGATGCACCGCCAGATGGCGGACATGATGAAGATGATGGGCGGCAAGGGCAAAGGCGGCATGATGAAGCAGCTGATGGGCGGCCTTGCCGGCAAGATGGGCCTGGGTGGCCCCGGCGGCATGGGCGGCATGCCCGATCTTTCGAATATCGACCCGAAGCAGCTCGAAGCGCTTCAGAAGCGGGCTGAGGCTGCGGGTCTTGGAAAGCCGGGCGGGGGCATGCCCGGTCTCGGTGGTATGCCGGGGGGGTTACCGGGCCTTGGCGGCGCGAAGCTGCCGGGCCTCGGCGGTGGTTTCCCGGGCTTGCCCGGATTGCCGAAGAAGAAGTGAAAGGATCGCCTGTCCCATGATTGATCCAGAAGTCAAAGCCCAGCTTTCGAGCTATCGCCAGTCGATCGACAATATCGACGCCGCGCTCGTTCACATTCTGGCCGAACGTTTCCGCTGCACCAAAGAGGTCGGCGTACTGAAGGCCAAATACAAGCTGCCGCCGGCTGATCCGGCGCGCGAAGAATACCAGATCGCCCGTCTTCGGCAGCTTGCCGAAGACGCGCATCTGGATCCGGATTTCGCCGAGAAGTTTCTGAACTTCGTCATTAAGGAAGTCATCCGGCATCATGAGCAGATCGCTGCGGATCACGCTGAACAGAGCGCTGCAGCAAAATGAACCATACCGCCCCACGAAGCGGTCAAGAAAAGCCTAAGGAGTAAATGAATGGCACTGAAAATTCGTCTCGCCCGCGGTGGCTCCAAGAAGCGCCCGTACTACCACATCGTTCTCGCCGACGCCCGTTCGCCGCGCGACGGCCGTTTCCTGGAAACCCTCGGCTCCTGGAACCCGATGCTCGCCAAGGACAACGACGCTCGCATCAAGCTCGACAACGACCGCATCAAGCATTGGCTTGAGCAGGGCGCACAGCCGACCGACCGCGTTCTGCGCTTCCTCAACGAAGCCGGCCTCGCAAAGCGCGACTCCAAGAACAATCCGGAAAAGGCAAAGCCGGGCAAGAAGGCTCAGGAGCGCGCTGCTGAAAAGGCTCAGAAGGCTGCTGACGCCGCCGAAGCTGCAGCTTCCGCAGAATAATTTCGGGATCATATCCTGATCGGACGGGCGGCATGGCGACATGCCGCCCGTTTTCGTTTTCATTCTGGCGGACTTCGTTTATGAGAAGCCAGATTTCCGGCTTCACATGAAGGGTCCCATGACAAAGCTTGAAAACCCCGTGCTGATGGCGACGATTGGCGGTGCGCAGGGCATCCGGGGCGAAGTGCGTGCCAAGGCTTATACCGCCGACCCCACGGCGCTCGGCGATTATGGCCATCTCCACAGCATGGACGGACGGAGCTTCGAGATCCTCGAAATCCGCGAGATGAAGAATGTCGTCGTCGTTCGTTTCCGTGGCATCAACGATCGCAATGCTGCCGAGGCGCTCAACGGCCTGGAACTTTACATCGAGCGCGACAATCTACCCGACGACGAGCTGGAGGAAGATGAATTCTTCTACGCCGATCTCGAAGGGCTGGAAGCTTTGGACGACAAAGGCGTCAGCTACGGCACCATTACGGGCGTTTTCGACTTCGGTGCGGGCGACCTGCTGGAGCTGAAAGGCCCTGGCAAACGGCCCGTCCTCATCCCCTTCTCCGAAGCTTCGGTTCTCGAAATCGATCTCGAAGGCGGCACGATCCTGATCGATCCGCTGGCCGCGGGCCTCGTCGAAGATCCGGAAGACATATCGGGGCTCGCCTCCGGCAAGCCAAAGAAAAAGAAGTAACGCCATGGCTTTCCGGGCGACCGTGCTCACCCTTTACCCGGAGATGTTTCCGGGACATCTCGGCGTCTCGCTGGCCGGCAAGGCAATCGAGCGCGGGCAGTGGTCTGTGGATACCGTTCAGATCCGCGATTTTGCGACGGATAAACACCGCACGGTCGACGACACGCCGGCCGGCGGCGGCGCGGGCATGGTGCTGAAACCCGATGTGCTGGCACGTGCGATCGACAGCGTCTCGGAAGCCGGCAACCGCCCCAAGCTCCTGATGAGCCCGCGCGGCAAGCCGCTGACGCAAGAGCGCGTGCGTGAGCTTGCGGCGGGTGAAGGCGTCATCATCGTCTGCGGCCGCTTCGAAGGCGTCGACCAGCGGGTGATCGAGGCGCGCGATCTCGAAGAGGTTTCGATCGGCGATTATGTGCTTTCCGGTGGCGAGCCCGCAGCCCTGATCGTTCTCGACGCGATCGTACGTATCCTGCCCGGCGTGATGGGCAACGATCTGTCTGGTCTGCATGAGAGTTTCGAAGGCGGCCTGCTCGAGCATCCGCACTATACGCGCCCGCAGGCATGGGAGGGCCGTGAAATTCCGGCAATCCTCACTTCGGGCAATCATGGCGCCATCGAAAAGTGGCGCCATGAACAGGCCGTCGCCCTGACGAAGCAACGGCGACCCGACCTTCTGGAAGAATAGGACGCCCGGCCGAAACCGGGCGCGCATTATCGGTCAGGTAGCGGCGCCGACAGCAGAGCCGCGTGCGCTCATGCGCAGCACATAATAGACCACGCCACCGATGCCGACGCCGAAAAACCAGCCGTAGGTTCCCCACCATTCCGGCAGAATCGACGTGAAGGTCGGCAGGATCGACGAAAACAGCGCGCCGATCACGAAAGCGATGAAGGCATTCGTATGCCAGCCGCCCTGGAAGCGGAATTCGCCGTCTTCCTGATAGAGCGCCGCCACGTTCAGCTCGCCCTTCCTGATCAGATAGTAGTCCACCATCATGACCCCGAAGATCGGGCCCATCGTCGAACCGATGAAATTGACGAAATGTGCCGCCCCCGTCTCCCACGGCGCGAACGGATAGAGCACCAGCGCAATCAGTGCGGCGATGTAGCCGCCCCGCTTGAAGCTGATCTGGCGCGGGAAGACGTTCGAGAAATCAAACGCCGGCGAGACGAAGTTTGCGACCACGTTGATGCCGAGCGTTGCGACGGCAAAGGTGAGGGCCGCAAGCAAGGCCAGAAACCAGCTGTCGAACTTCGCCGAGATCGCTTCCGGATGCAGCAGCACCTCGCCATAGACGATGAACGCCGCCGTGGTCGTCACGCCTGCCACAAGGCAGAAGGCCAGCAGATTGATCGGCAGGCCCCAGAGATTGCCCTTGCGCAAGGTTTTGGTGTCCTTGGCGTAGCGGGAGAAGTCGCAGAAGTTCAGGTAAAGCGCCGCAAAATAGGTGATCCAGGTGGCGGCGACGGCCGCAAGCGCCGGGAAGGAACCGGGCTCGCCGGGAACCCCAGCATCCTTCGTTTTCTCCAGCAGCACGTCGCGCGGGATTTCGCTACCGAAGGAGAAGGTGCCTGCCTTCACCACGAGATAAACGGCGAGGATGAGCATCATGATCCAGACGGCCGGACCGGCCAGATCCTGGAACTTGCGCACCGTCTCCATTCCGCGCTGGATGATGAGCAACTGCAAGGCCCACACGACGACATAGCAGATAACTTCGAGGGTCGAATGGCCGAGCATGTGGCTGTTCTGGTGGAACGCCAGCATGTTCTCGTTACGGACGAGAAGGGCGACGATCGCGCCGGATGCGGCCGCCGTCTGGGCGCCGTACCAGAAGCAGGCGACCACGGCGCGCACCAGCGCCGGCACGTTTGCCCCGAAAGTGCCGAACGAGGCTCGCGCCAGTACCGGAAACGGAACGCCCGTCTTGACGCCGGCATTGCCGACCAGGCTCATTAGGAAGAAGATCACCAGCGACCCGATGCCGATGGCGATCACGAAGTTGATGAAGCTGCCGCACAGTAGAAAAAGGCTGGCGGCTAGATAATAGCCCCAAAGGCTATGAACGTCCGATGTCCAGACGTTGAAGATGCTGAAAGCTCCCCACTTTCTTTCTTCTGCCGGCGCAAGATCTTCATTGTGGAGCGAGGCAGACGGATTCGTTATTGTCATGATTACCCCTCTAAGTTCCCCTGGGCAAATCGAGGCCCGTGGCGAATGTGCCGCAGGAATGGGGATTTGACAAATATTTAATCGCAGCGCGAATGCGCTTAATAATTCAGCATTGATCGATATCGCCTCGCCGGCAAGGCGCTTCGGTGCCATTTTTTCCCGGCAAGGGGTGACAAGCCTACCGCTTTCGTGTATTGGCGCACGCGGAAATGGGGCTAGCCCTGTCGACCAGCAACAAAGAATGGCGAATCCGCTCCCGCCCGCGAAGGGCAAAATCCCGAGGCAAGTCCCAAAGGATCACCTGTCGAGCGCTCTGGCTGTTTCAGAAGAACCAAAGGTTAAGACGATGAACATCATTCAGCAGCTCGAGGCCGAACAGGCCGCCAAGATCGAGGCCAAGCGCACCCTTCCCGAATTCTCCCCGGGCGACACGCTCCGCGTCAACGTGAAGGTCACGGAAGGCACCCGTACCCGTGTCCAGGCTTATGAAGGCGTCTGCATCGCCCGCTCCGGCGGCGGCCTGCAGGAAAACTTCACCGTCCGCAAGATCTCCTACGGCGAAGGCGTCGAGCGCGTATTTCCGATCTATTCCCCGATGATCGAAAGCGTAGAAGTCGTTCGCCGCGGTAAGGTCCGTCGCGCGAAGCTCTACTACCTGCGCGACCGTCGCGGCAAGTCTGCCCGTATCGTCGAAAACACCGGCACCCGCGCCCGCAAGCTCAACGACGCAGAGCGTCAGGCCGTTGCCGAGGAAAAGGCACGTATCGAAGCTGAAAAGGTTGCAGCCGCTCAGGCTCTCGCAGCCGAAAAGGCAGCAGCCGAAGCCGCAGAAGCAAAGGCAGCTGCAGAAGCGGCAGCCGCTGCGGAGCCGGCAGCAGAATAAGTTCTGCTCAACGCAAAATTCTTGCATGAAAAGGCGGTCTTCGGACCGCCTTTTCTGTTTTTGCCCCGGCCACACCTTGCAATGCTCTTGCCATCGCCTTTGCAACTATGACAATTTTCGACGAAACGCATTTCACCGGAGAACTTTCATGCCGTTCCGCCGAACTGTTCTTGCAGGCATCGCCGCTCTCGTTCTTTCGCCGCTTGCAGCGTTTGCGGCGGGTCTGCCGGACCTCGGAGGCAGAACGGTGGTCGTCGTCACGGAGAACGCCTATCCGCCGCTGCAATTCGTCGATCCGAAGACAGGCAAGCAGATCGGCTGGGAATATGACGCGATGAACGAGATTGCCAAACGGCTGAACTTCAAGGTCGAGTACCAGAACACCAGCTGGGACGCGATGATACAGGCCGTGTCCGACAATCAGTACAACATCGGCATGACCGGCATCACCATCAAGGACGACCGCAAGCAGAAGGTGGATTTCTCCGATCCCTACATGCGCTCGCAGCAATTCATGCTGGTGCGTGGCGATGAAAACCGCTTCACGGATGCCAAGACCTTCGGCGAATTCAAGGATGGCCTCATCGGCGCGCAGCCGGGCACCTCGCCCTTCTATACGGCCGTCTATGAGATTCTGGACGGCAACGAGCAGAACCCGCGCGTCAAGCTTTTCGAAACCTTCGGCGCCACGGTTCAAGCCCTAAAGACCGGCGACGTCGATCTCGTGCTGACGGATGGCGTTGCTGCAAAGGGCTACGTGGATGCCTCGAACGGTGGCCTGAAAGTTATCGGCGGCCCGCTGGGCACCGAAGATTTCGGCTTCATCTTCCCGAAAGGCTCCGATCTGGTTGCCCCGGTCAACGCCGTAATCGCTACACTCAAGGCCGATGGCACATTGGATGCCCTGAACAAGAAATGGTTCCTCGACTACAAGATGGGCGAATGACGCGGGCAAGCCTCTGATGGCGCTGCAGCCCTCTCCTGCCGGAAATCTCAAGGGCGACTATCCCTGGTGGCTGGTCGCCCTTGCCGCGCTCGGCGTCATCCTGGCCGTCGTGATCGTCATCAACGGCATCTATGCGCAGGTCTTCCGGACCGTCGTCAACGGCGTATGGATCACCATCTTCGTGACACTGGTGGCTTTTGCGCTCGCGACCTTGCTTGGTCTTGGCATCGCCCTGCTCGGGCTTTCGGATAGCCTTCTCCTGCGACAGACGGCACGCTTCTATATCGAGATCATCCGCGGCATCCCGATGCTGGTGCTGCTCTTCTATGTCGCCTTCGTCGGCGCGCCGGGCATTGTCGCCGCCTGTAATTTCCTGATCACGCCGCTTGTAAAAGCCGGTTTGGCCGAACCGATCCTCGTGCGCGATCTTCCGCTGATCTGGCGCGCGATCATCGCGCTGATGATCGGTTATTCGTCCTTCATCGCCGAAATCTTCCGCGCCGGCATTCAGTCCGTCGATCCCGGCCTGATCGAAGCCGCCAAGGCGCTCGGTCTGTCGCGCTATCACCGTTTCCGGCTCGTCGTCTTTCCGCAGGCGATCCGCGTCGTCTTCCCGCCGCTGTCCAACGATTTCGTGTCCATGGTCAAGGACAGCTCCCTCGTCTCGGTTCTCGGCGTGTCCGACATCACGCAGATGGGCAAGGTCTATGCTTCCGGTTCCTTCCGGTTCTTCGAGACCTATTCGATCGTCACCTACATCTATCTGATCCTGACGATCGGATTGTCGCTGGCCTTGAGACAAGTGGAGATGAGGATGCGCGAGGTCCAGCGGCGATAGCACTGCACGATTCAAATTGCCGTTGCCGAGAAAAATCGCTATATCCAGCACCATGGAAAGCAAGTTCAAGTGCATTGGCGCGCATGTCTTCGTGCTGCAGGACCATTATCGCCTGCCGGCACGTTTCTTTGCGTCCGTATCCGGTGCGCTCAACAGCCGACTTCGTTGATCGAATGACGGCCGGCGGGCCTATCCGCCAAACTCCATTTTCTCCATACGCTTCAATACGGATACAACGCCATGAGCGCACCGCGTACCCTTTACGACAAGATCTGGGACGATCACCTGGTCGACCAACAGGCAGACGGCACCTGTCTTCTCTACATCGACCGTCATCTGGTCCACGAAGTTACCTCGCCGCAGGCTTTCGAAGGTCTGCGCATGTCGAACCGCCAGGTTCGCGCACCCGAAAAGACGCTTGCCGTCGTTGACCACAATGTTCCAACCTCGGCCGACCGGCATCTCGGCATCAAGAACGAAGAAAGCCGCATCCAGGTCGAGCAGCTTGCCAAGAACGCCGCCGAATTCGGTGTCGAGTATTACTCCGAGAACGACAAGCGCCAGGGGATCGTGCATATCATCGGGCCGGAACAGGGCTTCACTCTGCCGGGCATGACGATCGTCTGTGGCGACAGCCACACTTCGACCCACGGCGCCTTCGGCTCGCTCGCCCATGGCATCGGGACGTCCGAAGTCGAGCACGTTCTGGCGACGCAGACGCTGATCCAGAAGAAGGCCAAGAACATGCTGGTGCAGGTCGACGGCCAGCTGCCGCCCGGCGTTACCGCCAAGGACATCGTGCTTGCCATCATCGGCGAGATCGGCACCGCCGGCGGCACCGGCTACGTCATCGAATATGCCGGCGAAGCGATCCGCGCGCTGTCGATGGAAGGCCGCATGACGATCTGCAACATGTCGATCGAAGGCGGCGCCCGCGCCGGCCTGATTGCGCCGGACGAGATCACCTTCGAATACATCAAAGGCAAGCCGCGCGCGCCGAAGGGCGAGCATCTGGAGCAGGCGATCGCCTACTGGAAGATGCTGAAGACCGACGAAGGCGCACATTTCGACCGCATCGTGAAGCTCAACGCCGCCGAACTGCCGCCGATCGTGTCCTGGGGCTCCTCGCCGGAAGACGTGGTCTCGGTCCAGGGCGTCGTTCCCAACCCGGATGAAATCCAGGACGAAACCAAGCGTGCCTCCAAGTGGCGTGCGCTTGATTACATGGGCCTGAAGCCGGGCACGAAGATGACCGACATCGCCGTCGACCGCGTCTTCATCGGCTCCTGCACCAACGGCCGCATTGAAGACCTGCGCGCTGCCGCCAAGGTCGTCGAGGGCAAGACGGTGGCTTCCACCGTCAGCGCCATGATCGTGCCGGGCTCCGGCCTCGTGAAGGAGCAGGCGGAAGCCGAAGGCCTCGACAAGATCTTCAAAGCCGCCGGCTTCGACTGGCGCGAGCCGGGCTGCTCCATGTGCCTTGCCATGAACGACGACCGCCTGAAGCCGGGGGAGCGCTGCGCCTCCACCTCCAACCGCAACTTCGAAGGCCGCCAGGGCTTCAAGGGCCGTACGCATCTCGTCTCGCCGGCGATGGCGGCAGCCGCTGCGATTGCAGGTCACTTCATCGATATTCGCGAGTGGAACTAACGACAATTGCCTCCCTCCCACTCGGAGGGAGGCATATCATCTCCGCAAGACAAGGCGTGCATTCAGTGAGACAATAGCCTTCTCGAATGCTTCGTTGCCCTTGGGTGAGCAACATGAATGCGTCACACAAGCCTTTGCCAAAGCACCGGCGCCTTTTTCTTCTGCGGCACGGAAAGTCCGCCTGGCCGGGCGATGTTGCGGATCATGACCGCCCGCTTGCTGATCGCGGGCGCAAAGCCGCGCCGTTGATCGGTAGCTATATGGCGCGCGAGAAACTCCTTCCCGATCTGGTTCTCGTATCAACCGCGCGCCGCGCGCAGGAAACGTGGAAGCTGCTGGCCAAGGAGTTGCCGCGTCCGGCCGTTAAACGCGATGTGCCGGACTTATACGAAGCCCCGGCGGCGCGGATTGCTGGCATTCTCCGCGGGATTGAGCCAACGGTGCAGACGGTCATGCTTGTTGGACACAACCCCGGCTTTCAGGATTTCGCGAACGGCCTCATCGGCAGCGGCGACTTAGAGGATTGGGCACGCCTGAAGGAAAAGTTCGTGACCGCCGGGATGGCGATCATCGATTTCAAGGCGGATCGCTGGGAGGACATCACACCGGAAAGCGGACATCTCGAGCGCTTCGTCAGGCCACGGGCACTCGCCTGAGTAAGCGGCATCGGTGAGGCGCGGGAGAGCGGTTCCGACGCCGCCCTCCCATCGACAGCTCAGAACGTTGCCGTATAGGGATCCGGTCCCATCCGAGCGCTCCTGTCGTCGAGCTTGGCGATCGCGGCCATATCCTCTGCATCGAGTTTGAAATCGAAGACCTTGAAGTTTTCCTCGATGCGCGACGGCGTCACCGACTTGGGGATCACGACCAGGCCGCTATCAATGTGCCAGCGAATGATGACCTGCGCCGGCGTCTTGCCGTGCTTCCGGGCGATCTGGCCGATGACCGGGTTCGCGATGAACTTACCCTGGCCGAGCGGGCTCCAGGACTCGGTGATGATGTTCAGCTTCTTGTGCGCATCCTGCGCGGCTTTCTGCTGGAAATCCGGGTGCAGTTCGATCTGGTTGATCACCGGAACCACGCCGGTGTCGCCGATGATATGATCCAGATGGTCGGGATAGAAATTGGAAACACCGATCGAACGGGCGCGGCCTTCCTCCCTGATCTTGACGAAAGCCTTCCAGGTTTCGCGATACAGGCCGCGGTGCGGCGATGGCCAGTGGATCAGGTAGAGATCGACGTAATCCGTGCCGAGCTTCTTCAAGCTGCCTTCGAAGGCACGCATCGTGCTGTCGTAGCCCTGATCGGTGTTGCGAAGCTTCGTCGTGATGAAAACATCCTTGCGGTCGAGTCCTGATGCGCGCACGCCTTCGCCGACGCCCTCTTCGTTGTCATAGCCCGAAGCCGTATCGATATGGCGGTAACCGACTTCGAGGGCCTTGCGGACCGTCGGCGCTGCAATCTCTTGCGGCGTTTGCCATACGCCGAGGCCGACCTGGGGAATGGAATGTCCGTCGTGGAAGGTGACGATCGGTTGATTGGCCACAATATATCTCCGTAAGTTTAAAACATGGGACGGGCATGATCTCAGTCTAAAAGCGGACTCCCGGAACGCGTTTCAGCCCAAACGCCGGTCAAACGGATATAGGACGCGGCGGGCAGATTATCACCCCTGACGGCTCAGAGAACACGCACGATTGTTCCCCTGCGCATATGCGGCAAAAGCCGGCGCATGTCGCGCGGGCTGACGGCCACGCAACCGGCGGTGGGCTGGTAGCCCGGCTTTATCAGGTGAAAAAAGATGGCCGATCCGCGATTGCGCGCACGAGAGGTGATATTCCAGTCCATGACGAGACAGATGTCGTAGAGCCCATCCTTGCGCTTCATCTCTTCGTGGCTCGGACGGAACGGCGCCCTGACGAGACGATTGTAGTTCGGATCGTTGGGCTGGTCGCACCAGAGCATGTCCTCGCGGATGCGGCGGATCGGAAGCGCGGTTTCCAGACGGCGCGGATGCTCGCCGCGGCGGAAGCCGCAAAGCAGCTTCATCGATGCGACCGGCGTTGCGCCATCGCCCTCCCGCTTTAAGAGTGTCCTGCCTGAGCGGCCAATGGCCGCTGAGACGACGACAGGACCACATTGAACCAGCGCGCGACTCTTCTTGCCGGGTGCCGGGCGGACGATAATGGTGGATGGCACCGTTCTTCGGGTTCGCCTTTTTTTCTCCATCTTTCTCACATGTTGTTGTTTTGCTTGTGAGTTCAATTGAAATCACATCGGCCGAGCACCGGCAACAGCGCGTCTCTGGTCTTTGCCAATGATCGAATATGGCGTAGGACTTGATTGGACGGAATCTGAGGAACAGAACCGCATGACCGCACGCACCATTCTACTGGTGGATGATGATAACGACCTCCGCGAAACATTGACGGAGCAGCTTTCGCTCTATGACGAGTTCACGGTGCTGCAGGAGCCGACTGCCGGCAAGGGCTTACAAGTCGCCCGCAATACGCCTGTCGACCTGCTGATCATGGATGTCGGGCTGCCGGATATGGACGGACGAGAAGCAGTGAAACTGCTACGCAAGGGCGGCTTCAAGGCTCCGATCATCATGCTGACCGGGCACGACACGGATTCGGATACTATTCTTGGCCTGGAGGCGGGTGCCAACGACTACGTCACCAAGCCGTTCCGTTTCGCCGTGCTTCTGGCGCGCATCCGCGTTCAGCTTCGGCAACACGAACAGAGCGAGGATGCAACCTTCACCGTCGGACCTTATCTCTTCAAACCGAGCCAGAAGCTTCTGACCACTCAGAACGGCCAGAAGATCCGCCTCACGGAGAAGGAAGCGGCGATCATCCGTTATCTTTATCGTGCCGAGCAGAGAGTGGTCACACGTGACGTTCTTCTCGAAGAGGTATGGGGATACAATTCCGGCGTGACGACCCATACGCTTGAAACGCACGTCTACCGCCTGCGCCAGAAGATCGAGCGCGATCCATCGAATGCCGAAATCCTGGTGACGGAAAATGGCGGATACAAGATCATACCGTAAGGCAAAAGCCGCATGGCTCTGACAGACGATATTGACCTGCTGGCACAGCAGCCGCTCTTCGGAGGCATGTCTTCTGACCAACTGCGGTTGATCGCCTTCGGCTCCGACCGGCGTTTGATCTCCACCGGGCAGATGCTGTTCCGCGAGGGGTCGCCTGCGGAGAGCGCCTACGTCGTGGTCGGCGGCGCGCTGGAGCTCAGCACAACAGGCGCGGATGGTCAGCCGAAGGTCCAGCATATCGCGGGCCCCGGCACATTGTTGTCCGAGCTCGCGCTGGTAACCCTCGTGGAGCGCAAATTCACAGCGGTCGCGCGGGAAGATTCCAGCGTGATCCGCATCACCCGGGCGCTGTTCCACAGACTGATTGAAGAATATCCGGACGCAGCCCGCGTGATAGAAAACCGCATCCGCGACAACATCGCGCGATTGGCGGCGCGAGCGACCGCGCAGCTTCACCGCTTTTCGTAATCTCAGAGATTGAAGAACGCCGTCACCGGCACATGGTCGGATGGACGATCCCAGCCGCGCGCTTCCTTCAGGACTTCGATGCGTTGAAGCAGCGGCCCGAGATCGGAGGATGACCACACATGATCGAGACGGCGGCCGCGATCGGCGGCCTGCCAATCCTTGGCGCGATAGCTCCACCAAGTGTAGAGCTTTTCGCTCGGCGGCACGTGCTGGCGCATCAGATCGAGCCAGGCCCCGCGTTTCATGACCTCCAGCAGACCTTCAGTTTCCACGGGCGTATGGCTGACGATCTTCAGCAGTTGCTTGTGTGACCAGACGTCATGCTCAAGCGGCGCGATGTTCAGGTCGCCGACGAGGATCGCCGAAGTATTCGCTTCGCCGTTGGCCTTCAGCAGCTTCATTTCCCCGACGAAGTCCAGCTTGTGGGCGAACTTCGGATTGACGGCCGGATCCGGCTCGTCGCCGCCGGCCGGAACATAGAAGTTATGCAGCCGGACGCGGCGTGCTCCACGCTCGAAGAGCGCCGAGATGTGACGTGCGTGACCAACATTGCCGTAGTCCAGACGATGGTCTTCCAGAAGCGGAATGCGCGAGGCAATGGCAACGCCGTGGTATCCCTTCTGGCCATGTATGATGATGTGGTCATAGCCCATGGCGCGCAGGGGAGCTGCCGGGAAGAGCTCGTTCGGAACCTTGGTCTCCTGAAGACACAGGATGTCCGGTCGATGCTTGAGAACGAACTGCTCGACGATCGGCATGCGCAGCCGCACGGAATTGATGTTCCAGGTAGTGATCGAGAAGCTCATGCCATTGCCTTTCCAACAGGACTAGAAAGCCCTTAGAGGAAAGGGGGTGCCGATGGAACGTCCGTAAGCAAAACGCCCGGCTTTCACCGGGCATTTTTCACAGAGTGTCGTTCAGCATCAATCGCGGGAAGCCGCAGTGCCCTGGATGCTTTCGTAGGGCACCCTGAAGACTTTGTCGTCGAACTGGACGCCGGTCCTCACGTTGAAGACCATCACGGAGGTGTTCTTGCCTTGATTGTCGGTAATCGTCCACTGACGCAAATCGTAGGTCTTTGGGTCGAACATCATGGTAATCGTCGAACTGCCGAAGATGGTTCTGTTGCCGAGCGCAATCGTCGTCAGATCCGATTCTTCCTTCACGCTCTTCACCGAGCCGTCCGACAGGTCGATCCTGCGTGCAAGCAGCAGGCTGAGCGGCGTCTTGGAAAGCGGATAAAGGCTCCAGGTCTTCAGCTTCAAATTGCCGACCGCAACATTCCTGCCGTCGGAAATGACGCGGATCGGCGACGGATTGTCATAGTTGAACCTCAGCTTGCCTGGACGCTGGATGTAGAATTTTCCGCCCGTCTGTTCGCCACGCGGGCCGAATTGCACGAATTCGCCCTGCATGGTGGCGACTCCGGAAAAATGATCCGCGATCGCCTGCGCCGCTGCGGAACCGCCGGCGGTGGAACCGCGAGCGGCAGTCTGTGTCGCCGCTGAACCGTCTGGCGCAGCCGGTGCCACGGCAGAACCGTCCGGCGCAGCCTGTGCGAAGGCATTGGCGGGAGCCGCAATCGAAACGGCAGCCAGCCCCATCGCACCGAGAAGGTGCCGGCGTGTCAGCGAGAAGCCGTTGAAATAGAGTTCGGAGTTGGTCATCTAGGTCTCCTTTGATGCCCTGCATGCTGCCGAAACGCGGCGTCTTCATGGCGCAGAAGCATCGCTGCAGAAAGTAACGTTTTCGGGGCTATCAGGTTTCCGTGAAGCCATTGCCCCGTTCCGGCACTAGCGATCGAGTATATCACCTTCCGTCGGAACGAGAATTTCTCGTTTGCCGGCGTGATTTGCAGGACCGATGATGCCTTCCTGCTCCATTCGCTCGATCAATGAAGCGGCACGATTGTAACCAATGCCGAGGCGGCGCTGGATGTAGGAGGTCGAAGCCTTGCCGTCCCTGAGCACGATTGCCACCGCCTGATCATAGGGATCCTCGGAGTCCGACAGGTTGGCCGTACCCGCCGGACCGCCGCCGTAGTCGCCGTCCTCGTCGTCGTCAGCGGTGATCGCGTCGAGATATTGCGGCGCTCCCTGGGTCTTGAGATAGGAAACGATCTCTTCGACTTCCATATCGGCAACGAAGGGGCCGTGGACGCGCTGAATGCGCCCGCCGCCCGCCATATAGAGCATATCGCCCATGCCGAGCAGCTGTTCGGCGCCCTGCTCCCCAAGGATGGTGCGGCTGTCGATCTTCGACGTGACCTGGAAGGAGATGCGCGTCGGGAAGTTCGCCTTGATGGTGCCGGTGATGACGTCCACGGACGGGCGTTGCGTTGCCATGATGACGTGAATGCCGGCCGCACGCGCCATTTGCGCGAGACGCTGGACCGCACCTTCGATATCCTTGCCCGCGACCATCATCAGGTCCGCCATTTCGTCGATGATGACGACGATGTAGGGCATCGGCTGCAGGTCGAATTCCTCGGTCTCGTACATGGCTTCGCCGGTGTGGCGGTCAAAGCCTGTCTGCACGGTTCGGGAGATCGCCTCGCCCTTGGCCAGCGCCTGCTCGACACGGGCATTGAAGCCGTCGATATTGCGCACGCCGATCTTGGACATCTTCTTGTAGCGCTCTTCCATCTCGCGAACCGTCCACTTGAGCGCAACGACGGCTTTCTTCGGATCGGTGACAACAGGCGAGAGCAGATGCGGGATGCCGTCATAGACGGAGAGTTCCAGCATCTTCGGATCGATCATGATGAGGCGGCACTGCTCGGGCGTCATGCGGTAGAGCAGCGAAAGGATCATGGTGTTGATGGCGACGGATTTACCGGAGCCGGTGGTGCCGGCCACCAGCAGGTGCGGCATCTTCGCGAGATCGGCAATGACGGCCTCGCCGCCGATCGTCTTGCCGAGCGCCATCGCAAGCTTCGCCTTGGACCCTTCGAAATCACGCGAGGCGATCAGTTCGCGCAGGAAGACGGTCTCGCGCGTCGAGTTCGGCAACTCGATACCGATCGCGTTGCGGCCGGGAACGACGGCGACGCGGGCGGCGATCGCGCTCATGGAGCGGGCAATGTCGTCGGCAAGGCCGATGACACGAGAGGACTTGATACCGGGAGCCGGCTCAAGTTCGTAGAGCGTCACGACCGGGCCGGGACGGACATGGATGATCTCGCCCTTGACGCCGAAGTCTTCAAGAACGCCTTCGAGCATGCGCGCATTCTGCTCCAGCGCATCGGCGGAAAGCGACGAGTCACGAACGACATTCTTTGGCTCGGCAAGCAGATGCACGGAGGGAATCTGAAAGCCCTCCGGCCGAATGAAGGAACCCTGCGATTCGCGTTCGATGCGGGTTCCCGGTTTCGGCCGCGATATCTGCGGCACAACGTGCGGCTCGGGCTTTCCGCCTGAAGCCCTTGGTGCACGGATCATCCAGTCGTCGCCATCCTCATCCGGCAGGATACCGGCCGGGCGCGGAGGCATGTCACTGTCAAACGGCACATCGTCATCGTCGTCGTCATCACTGAGCGAGATCGACGGCGCGGAAACAACGCGGCGCTGCGAGGCACCTTGCTCCATGGACGGATCGACCCGAAGACCACGGCCTGCCGGTGCCTTGGCCCGGATAGGCTCGTTGAGCGTTCCGAATTCATCATCGTTGAAGTCGTAGGGCGATTCAAAATCACTTTGGCGACGCTTGCGCGGCCCCATGCCGAAGATGCGGCGCATGCGCGCCTGGCTCATGTACCAGGCATGCGTCAGCGCCCCAAACGCCAGCCAGCCGCCCTCTTCTTCGTCATCACCGTCATCGGCATCGCCAACCGAGCGTGCCTTGGAACGTGTATCGACGAGATCGTCAGCGTCATCCTCGTCGGCTTCCGTGCGGCCGATAATGCCGGCGGCGAAGAGCATCATCCAGGCGGTCGGCAGCGCAAACACGCAGCCCACGGCCGTTGCAAATGTGCCGCTGGGATAGGCGCCGACGAAGAGCGCCGGGAACCGAAGGATCATATCGCCGACAACACCGCCGATGCCGTTCGGAAGCGGCCAGGTGAGCGGCGGCGGAAAGCATCCGACGACGGCAGAGGAAAGGATCGAACCCAGCGCCCAGGCACCTGCCCGCGCTGGAATGCGGCTGATGTGACGGCCGGAAATCAGCGCCAGAGCCCAAGCAACAACGGGTAGCAGCGCGACCACGCTCGAAAGCCCTAAGAACTGCATCGCGATGTCGGCAAAGGCGGCACCGCCATAACCCAGAATATTGGTAGGCGGATTGCTGGTCGCGTAGGAATAGCTCGGATCTGTGACGTTCCAGGTCGCAAGCGCTGCGACCACGAGAGCCAAGAGCAGAAAGATCGCAAAACCCGCGAGGGCTTGCGCCTGCCTGAACAGGAACCCGGAAAGAGAGAACCGGTCCGGCCGGTTATCGATCGCCGGCGACGTGCTTCTTGCCATGTACCCAACCCGTCCAATGCTGAGCGCGCGAATCGCCGATGCGTCGCCGCGCAATGTGCGTCCGCTCCACCTAACCAGAGGAGGGTTAAAGCGATGTTAACCATGCCCAAGCGATGCAGGGCGAAAATAAAAGGGCCCGAACCTTCAAGGTCCGGGCCAAATGCGGCTTACATATCAATAAGCCGCGACGGGCTGTTCAGCGGCGCCCTCGCCGGGCGCCGCAATTACGCCAATCAAGAAGAGTGGTAAGCGGCTTCGCCATGGGTCGACAGGTCGAGACCTTGGCGCTCCGCTTCGACGGTCACGCGCAGGCCAACGATCACATCAACGATCTTGTAGAGGATCGCGGAGCCTACGCCGGACCAGACGATGGTCGTCAGGACGCCCTTGAACTGAGCCCAGACCTGAGTTGCCGTACCGGCATAGGAAGCGGCGAAGTCCGGCGTCGAGTAGTCGACGATACCTGCACCGCCGAGAGCCGGGTTGACGAGAATGCCGGTGCCGATTGCGCCGAGGATACCACCGACGCAATGGACGCCGAAAACGTCAAGGCTGTCGTCGTAGTTGAACTTGTTCTTCACGACGTCGACGAAGAAGTAGCAGACCGGCGAGACGATCAGGCCGAGAACGATCGACCCCATCGGACCTGCGAAGCCAGCCGCCGGCGTAACGGCAACGAGACCGGCGACGGCACCCGAGGCAGCACCGAGCATCGAAGCCTTGCCGCGGGCAAAGGTTTCAACGATGCACCAGGAAACAGCGGCAGCAGCCGTTGCGACGAAGGTGTTGATCATTGCGAGCGATGCGTAGGAATTTGCTTCGAGGTTCGAACCGGCGTTGAAGCCGAACCAGCCGACCCACAGAAGAGATGCGCCGACCATGGTGAGCGTCATCGAGTGCGGAGCCATGATCTCCTTCTTATAGCCTGTGCGCTTGCCGAGCATGATCGCGCCGACGAGACCGGCGATACCGGCGTTGATGTGAACGACCGTGCCACCGGCAAAGTCGATCGCGCCATACGAGAAGATGAGACCCGACGGACCGTCATATGCGCTCGGACCGCCCCAGAACCAAACCATGTGCGCCATCGGGAAGTAGACGAACGTGACCCAGAGGACGACGAAGAGCATGACAGCCGAGAACTTGATACGCTCGGCGAATGCGCCGACGATCAGGGCAGGCGTGATGCAGGCGAAGGTCATCTGGAAGCAGACGAAGGTCAGCTCCGGAATGGCAACGCCCTTCGTGAAGGTTTCGGAAAGCGACGTGGTGTCGACACCGGCGAGGAAGGCCTTGGAGAAGCCGCCGACGAAGCTGTTCAGGGAGCCGCCGTCGGTGAAGGCCAGCGAGTAGCCGTAGGTGACCCAGATGATCATGACGACGGCCGTGATCATGAAGACCTGCATGAGAACCGAAAGCATGTTCTTGGCGCGAACGAGGCCGCCGTAGAACAGCGCGAGGCCCGGAATCGTCATCATCAGGACGAGAACCGTGGAGATCAGCATCCAGGTGTTGTCGC